>CAVFUV010000128.1:0-6253 GCA_963625735.1 bacterium | reverse complement strand
ATATTGCGGTTGCAAGTGCAACACCCGGCACACCCATATCGAATTCAACTACAAAAAACATATTGAGCAGGACATTGACAATTCCGGATATTGTAAGTGCGAAAAACGGAAATCGGCTGTCCCCTTTCGCACGCATGACAGCAGAACAAAAGTCATAAATAAGCAAGAACGGATATCCCGAAAGATATATTCTGAGGTACATTTCAGCGGAAACAAAAATATTTTCCGGTGTGTGAATAAGACGCAAAAGCGGGTTGACTGCCGTCTGTCCGAGAAGAGCGCCGACAATTCCGAGAAATGCCGATAACAACACAGCAGTTCTGACTGCAGACGGAATATTATGTGTGTCTCCCCGACCGTAAAACGATGCGATAAGAACATTGACACCAACGGCCAGCCCCGACGACAGTGTAACAATAAGCGCGATAATTTCTGTATTTGTCCCGACCGCCGCCAAAGCGGATGAATCGCAGAAATATCCCACTACCGCGGTATCTGCCGCATTAAAAAGCTGCTGAATCATACTGCTCAGCGCAATGGGCAAGGTGAACAGCAGTAATTTTTTTGTAAGCTTTCCGTGAAGCATATCAATTTCGTAAGTTCTCAAATTCATAAAATCCACTCCGTATATATTCTTGCAATATTATACATAAGACGCTATAATAACAAAAGCGAATATTATAGATTTTATATATCGAATTAAGGAATAGATAAGAAATGGAAACGCCGCTTATAAAATACCTCGCATTTGTAAAAACCGTTGAAAAAGGCAGCTTTACACGAGCCGCAGAGGACATGGGATATGCACAGTCATCAATAAGCAAAATGATTGCCGACATCGAAAGCGAATGGAATGTGACACTGCTTGAGCGAAGCAAAAACGGTGTCTGTCTTACCCCGTCCGGTGAACAGCTTATGCCGTTTATCAGACGGCTGATCAATAACCAAACTGAGCTGGAAGAGCAGATTTCACGTATAAACGGACTTGAGACAGGCATCGTGCGTGTCGGTGCGTTTTCGAGCGTGTCGATAAATTGGCTGCCGAATATTTTCGCAAGGCTTCAAAAAGATTACCCCGGCATAGAATATGAAATTTTTATGGGTGACTATGACGAAATCGAAAATCGAATAGAGGAAGGCAGGGTCGACTGCGGATTTTTGCGGCTGCCGACAAAGCCGAATTTCGATACCGTTTTTCTGCACAGGGATGAATATAAGGTGGTTTTGCCGAAGGGGCACAGACTGACCGAAAAAGACACTGTGTCACCCAAAGAACTGAACGGCCTCCCCTTTCTGCTGTTGGAGCACGGCGGGAAAACCGATGTGTCGGATTTGCTCGAGAAATACAGAATCCGTCCCGACATCCGCTTTACGACATGGGAGGACTTTGCGATAATGGCAATGGTTGAAAAAGGTATGGGCGTCAGCATTCTGCCTGATATGATTTTGCGGCGTATTCCGTATGAAATAGAAATCCGTCCGCTGAGCAAACCGTATTACCGCAATATCGGACTTGCGATGAAGAACAGAGAGCATATAACACCGGCAGTACGCAAGTTTCTGGAATACCTTAAATACAGTGAGCAAGGAGCAAAAAGTTTAATTTGAAAGGCAACGGCTATCTTGAGAGTGGAATGTGGAGAGTGGAGAGTGGAGTGTGGAGTGGGGAGTTTTGAAAAACATAACTTTTCAATCAAATTCCGCAGACTGACAAAATGCTGATTGCTAATTGCCAATTGTTAACGAAGCTGTTTAATTCAAAACGCTTTAGCGTTTTTCTTCACTGGCCACTGACCACCGGCCATCGGATACCGGTCTCTGACTTCAATTGTTAATTCCTAATTGTTAATTATTAAAAGAAACCGCAACCGGGAAGAATTCCGACTGCGGTTTTTTGTTAAATTTATCAGACTGTTTCAGATGCACCTTCGGTAACAGTGGTGCTGCGGCGTTCTGCGAGGTCCTTGTACATCTGTACACGCTTTTCTCTTGAGAGCGGCCACAGGAATTTGGGAATAATCGCGAATATTCCGGTAACGGTGGGAATGATACTTGCAAGGGCAAACATCCAGAACTTTGTGCGGGTGTCCTGTGTGCCTATCTGCAGTCCCTGAACATAGCCTATCTTTTTGAGGATAATGCTCTTTACGGAGTTCATGATTGAGGACTGAATTTTAAGCACAAGGTTCTTTGCGACGGAAGTTGTGGCTTCCATTCGGTAGCCGTTTTTCCATTCGCAGTAGTCCATGGCTTCGTTCCACAGATCGGCATTGATAACTTTTCTGACGCCGAAAGCGAACTTTGAGAAGAATTCACGCACACCCAAAGCCACGATCATAGGCATCAGCTTCATATAATTGCGGTTGATAAGTCCGAAAATGAAATATGCGGTGCTCAGAGCCGAAGTGTAAAGATGCTCGCCGACCCACAGTGATTTTGAGGAGAAGTGGCGTCTCAAGGGCGACACAAAAGCATAAGAGATACTGCCGTTTGCGGATGATGGAATATTGGCAATATTTATAAGCGTGTTTGCCATGGCTTCCGAGCCGAAAACATCGATAAAGTAGTTTGATTCGCTGGTGCTTATCTTGAAGCCGCCGAGGAAGTCGGACAGGCACATAAGCAGAACGGGATAGTTTGTGAATATGGCCTTGAGTCCTTCTTTAATGTTCGGGCGTTCGATTGACTGCGGAACTCTCTCTCTTGATACAACAAAGAACCAGAATGTGAGAGCGCACGAGATAAGACCCGTTGAAATACCGAATGTAGCAAACGCGGTGGAGAGCTGCATTTGGATTTTGTTTGTTGTGATAAGGTCATAAACAAGACCGAATACATATCTCGGCATGTCTTCACCGAGGTAGCCCGAGAGCAGCTCGGCAAGTGTAATAAGCCGCACTCGTTCGTTCGGGTTCGGCGTTATGGTTGACATATAGCCGCCCTTTGCGACGGATACTGCGGTGCTTGCCGTCTCTTTTATAACCGTAAAAGCGAAATAAACTATAAGCTTCGGTACATATGTCGCGGATGAACCCGGGAACATAATCGGCAGCAGCCAATACATAGCTCCCAGAAGAGTAAGCGGAATCTGCATTCCCAGAAGATAGGGTCTGAATTTGCCAAGGCGTGTACGGGTGTTGTCAACTATGGTTGCAAGCATGATATCGTTTATGATATCCCATGCGGAAGTAAAAATATTGACAATGGCGTTTATCGTAAAGTCAACCTTTACAACGTCCCATATAAAACGGTCACTGAAAGAGTCAATGTTGAAGGTGTTCGAAACGTCATTAAGAACGTATGCCGCGGATTCTTTTACGCCGACATAGTTAAAGTTTTCGTACAGGTTAACCTGCTTTTCTTCACCGGGCTTGGCGGAGGTGTTTTTATTTTCGTTTGCTTCTGACATTTCACTTTACCTCCTTTAAGTTTAATCCGATAAACGCACTCGAAGTTGCCGTTTTTGTCTCATCGTTCGTGACATATACAAGACACGAATCGGTATAGGTTTCACCGAGATATTTAAGCGTTATGGTAATTGTAACGGGCGTGTCACTCTCTTTGACGGCTTCAACCGTACCGTTCTCGTCAACCGTACATACCGACGGATCGGATGAAACAAACTCAACCGAGAACTCATCCTGTGCGGCATTCTCGTCAACATTCGCCGTAATTGTAAGATTGTCGTAGCCGTTATCGTGGATTGTTATTGTATCCTGTTCAATCTCGATTCCCGCGAAGGTAATGTTAAATGTTCCTGTTGCGGCAAGCTCAACCGTGAATGTCAGTCCGTCGTCACCCGTGTAATTGATGACATAAGTGCGAACCTTAGCGATTTCTTTGATTTTGCCTGTTACGCCGTCGGCCTTGACTCTCATCTGAACATCCTTTTCGGATGTCACAAATGATGAAGTATCGGCAGACAAGAACTTTGCACAGGAGGCAACGGTGTCAGAGAGCATCTTGGCGTCCTCTGCCACAAACAGACCGCTGAAGGCTTCTTCGGGAATGTAAGTATAGATAAATTCGTCGTTGTCGTTTTTCTCAAAAGTGATTTCGGTATTGTCTTTCGGATAAATCGCATTCGTGAGAATTGTGTTATAGCCGTATGTTGACGAATATCTCTCGGAATCGAAAAACTCACCGGAGATATTTGAGCCTGTCTTGCCGACCGCAAACGAGAGCAGATTTTTCTTGCTGTCGTCAAGCGAGCAATCGGTAAGAGTGGCATTAACGCCCGGAACGAACGAAAGCTTCACGTCATCGGCATTAAGCACCGTATCAATAAGCTTTATAACATCGTTTTCGTCGGCACTCTCCCCTTCTGCGGGTTCAGCTAAGGCATATTCGACGGTTTCGACAGCCTCGGCGGTTGTGTCCTCCTCGAGATTTTTGGCGGTTATGGTAATCGCTATCGAGCAGATAAGAATAACAAGCAGAGGCGAACCGATAAGAATAGCGACCATCGCTTTCATCGAAAGCTTGTTTTTATGTGATGCCGGGATATTGTTTTCACTCATCGACTTTGGCCTCCTTCTTCTTTTTCTTGTCTTTTTTCTTTTTCTCTGCGCCCGCAAGAGCATTTTCACGCTTGAGCTTTTCTTCTTCCGTTTCAAAAATCGGAACGGGCAGGTCATCATAAGAAACCTCGCCGTGCTTTATTTTCTTTTTAAGTTCAATACGCTTCTGATCGACTTCGGAAACGGGAATAACGGGAGGATGCTTATACATATTGAAGTTAAGCCCGATATAGACGGCGAAAACGGCAATTACTATGAAGAGCGCCCACCAGTATTCCGACACGGAAACAACGGGCGAATCGCCGTCTGTCATGGATGCCGCAACAATAAGCCCTTCACTGCCGGCGGCACACACAGCCGCTATAATCGTGAGGATTGCCTGAGCAAGCGATGTTCTTTTAATGTTTGTAAATGACAGCAGAATTGTCAGCAAGTCGGCAAGTGTCAGCAGTACGCACAGCACAAGCAGAACAACCGCCGCCATACCCATTACGGATACGCTTCCGCCGACCTTTGACGATATAAAATCGGGGATAAGTCCGAAAAGACCGTCACTGTAAATTTTATAAAGTCCGAGAGTGCCGATTGTGATATCCTCTTCAAAATACGGTATCGAAAATTTTACCGTACCGAGGGGAATGAATGTTACCGCAATCGCCAGAATGCAGAAAATCATTCTTGAAATCGCCACGCCGCCCTTAAGGTATGCCGCCTTAAGCTTTGCCACAAACACTCGGGCACTCGCAAATTCAAGCTCGGTTCTTTTTGCGTCTTCGGCAAGAAGAGTCTGCTGAGAGTAATACAGAATGTGTACTCCGCATTGTTTGCAATTCGGAGACAAATCGAAGCGTTTTATGGGCGCTCCGCATTTCGGACATACCATATAATCACCGTCACATCATAAATTAGGACACATAAAGATAATGTATCTGTATTATTTTAGTATACAGACCGCAGAAAAGCAATACCGCCGAATTTTTTCGTGTCAATAAACAAATTTTTGAAGGTTTATTTGGTTAATATAACAACACAGATTTATTTTGTGCGCATAAAGAAGCATAAGAAAAAGGACCGGCTTTTCGATCCTTTTGTCTTTAGGGAAATTATTTCATCTTTGTCAGAAAACCGTTAAACTTTTGCTTGCTATGATATCTGCAATCTGTTCGCCGACTATATAATGCATATAATTTGAATTCGGTTCTGTAATGTCCGTTAGTCTCACTTATCAATTGCTTATTCTTCCGCATATTCACCGGTTATTCCGGTTGTGTCTTCGGCATGGTCATCGGAAGCTGTTTCCGAATAAGTGTCCGCAATTGCATAGTCGGTGGAAGCCTGTGCTTCTTCAGTCGGAGTGCTGTTATTTGACTGAACAGAGCCCGACAGTCCGATTAACAGATATACAATCCACGCCGCAACTATTATTCCTGTTTTTACGTTTTTATTGATTTTCTGATTTCTTAACATCAAAATCGTTAGGGGGACCGGGAAGATAAAAATCCAGCCTAAGACCCAAAGCCAGGTTTTTCTTTTTGCCCCGACTGTTGCGGATGTGTGAGTGTTTGGTGAAGAATAGGAAGTTTTCGACGGGGCGGCATTTGATGATTCGCCTGAATATTGCAAAGGCATATCGGTACTTTTGACACCTGTAAAGCCGCAATCGGGACAAGCCGCAGAAAAATAGCTTTTGCCGCATTTCGGACATTTTTTCGGCTCCGCTCCGGCCTTTACAC
>CAVFUV010000127.1:0-6316 GCA_963625735.1 bacterium | reverse complement strand
TTCACGCATTAAATTTGAAGGATTTGATGTCGCGTAAAAAGAGGAGTTTTATGTTTTGCGAAAAGCCAGAAATGATGAAGCAAATCGATTATATTTTGAAATGCTTGAAGAAGAAAATGACGGTCTGTTTATCCAAGACATAATAAGAGGAGGCATAACAAACGATGATCCACGCATACCGAGAAACATATCTGAATAAAGCACAATCATCACTGGGTGAAGCGTTTGATTATGCAATAAACACATGCAAAATCGCCGGCGAAGATTTTATCAAGCTTTTTTTGGCGAGTACAGCCTGCAAGCACATACAAAACGGTGAAATATCTTACATTGCGGGGAAAAGCGGTATTGAAATAGCGCTGGATATAATCTCCGAAACAACAAACAAAAAAATTGCCGTAAAACCGGAAGACCATTTTAGCCGTTCAAGGGAATATTGGATAGGGTGGGCGGTTGCCTATTATCAATGGTACTCATGCAGAAATTTCAGTGAAATCTTCGAGGTCCTTTCTTTTGATGACCTGTCACAGATGTACTATAAGCTTCACGAAGCGGACATTACAAAATTTGCGGATATCGCAAATGAACGTTTGCGGGAGCACTTCCCGGATACAAACCTGAAACGCATTCGCCTGACTTACGGCTGCACACAGGCAGAGCTTGCGAAAATGTCGGATGTCAGCCTCAGATCCATTCAAATGTACGAACAGCGGAACAAGAATATCAACAAGGCAAGCATTGACACAGTATATCGCCTTGCAAAAGTGCTTGGCTGCACAATAGATGATTTAATGGAAAAACAAACAGTTTAGAACCACAGACAGACCGGCAAGAAAAAAGACCAAGTCGAAAGGCTTGGTCTTTTTGGTGGAAGAGGGTGGATTCGAACCACCGAAGTCGTCGACAACAGATTTACAGTCTGCCCCCTTTGGCCGCTCGGGAACTCTTCCATGTCTGATATTAAATCTATTGCAAAAATGGAGCTGGTGGACGGACTCGAACCCCCGACCTGCTGATTACAAATCAGCTGCTCTACCAACTGAGCTACACCAGCAACTGTCTCTTCATCCACACGAAACCGTGATGTCTGATGAGTTGCAACGTTTGAAATTATACCATCATATATATGTATTGTCAAGAGTTTTTTTATAAAAATTAAAAATTTTTCGGCGATTTTCAGCGGGCAAAATTCATGAAAAAAGTCGGCGAAAAGCAAAACCTCTCGCCGACACTAAAGATAAATTTTAACTGTTTTGATTACTGAGTAACAACAGGTTCCGAAACCTCTTCACCCTTGGAGGCCTTTTCGCTTGCCGCCTGACGACGGGCAATAAGGTCCGCATACATCTGCTCTTTCTTTTTGCCGTCAAGGTCATAGAACAGCATCGGAATTATGCTGAACGCACCGGTAACAGTCGGAACAATGGTAAACATTGCAAACAGATAGAACTTGACATAATCGGGCTGTTCAACACCGCTTGTGTAAGCACTCTGATCATATCCGACATAGTCCTTGAACATAGTCTGGATGAAGTTCGCGCCGACTCTGGCGAGCTTGGATGCAAGGCCCTTGGCGACGGATGTCATAGCCTCTGTACGATAGCCGTTTTTCCATTCGCAGTAGTCCATTGTCTCGTTGTAAATCTCGGTATTGATAACCGAACGAAGACCGTAGAACAGCGTCCAGATAACCTCCCACAGCATCATGACAACCATCATGACCCATGTTTTGCGGTAAAGTCCGCCCTTGAATGTCTTGAAGTCAACACCGATACAGCCTATCGCGAAAACAAAGACATAGAGAATGCTTGAAATCTGACTGCATACTATATACAGCACACGGCTTGAGAAGTGTCGTCTGAACCACGGAACAAACGTATAGCTCAGCGGCGAAATGGGAGCCGCGGGAATACCTGCGACCATGGTCATTGACTTGAAGTGGAGAACGTCGGTGTAATAGTCGTTCTTGCTGCCGCCGATTGAGAACGAACCGAGGAAGTCGGACAGTGTCATCAGCAGAACAGGCTTGTTGTTGACAATTGACTTGATTGACGCCTTGATGCTCGGTGTGTGTACCGACTGCATGATACGTTCACGCGAATTCATGAAGAAATACATGCTCATACCGCTCGAGACAAGCGTCGTGAATGTGCCCATTCCGACGAAAGCGATAAGGAACTGCGTTTCACGTGTGCCTTTTTTGATAAGGTTGTTATCGATAAGGTCAAGAATGATCGACAGAATCTGTTCGGGAAGCTTTTCACCGAATGTACCCGAGGCGAAGTTTGCTACTGTAACAAGCCGCAGTCGGTCGCTCGGGTGCGGCGTTATGGTTGACATAAGACCCGTTCTCGCGATTGACTGGAATGTGCCGACGCCTTCGGACATTATCTGCAATATAAGGTAAAATATAAATTTGGTGAAGTCCACGGAGCTTTTGCCGCCGAAGAGAAGAGGCATAAACCAATATAGCAGTGAAATTATGCATCCCGGAACGGCAAGACCAAGCAGATACGGGCGGAACTTGCCCCAGCGTGTTCTTGTCTTTTCAACTATCGCGGCACTGAAAATATCGTTTACTATATCCCATATGCCGTTTATGAAGTTTGCAATTGCCTGATATTTAAGGTCAATTTTTACTATTGTTGTAATAAAACGTGACTGCTCACTGCTGATATTAAAGCTCTGAGCGGCATCCCAAAGTACAAATCCGACCGTTTCTTTTGTGCCGACGTATCTGCGGTTTTCGTAAACATACTGCAGCTGTTCGTCGGTATACTCCTGCGGGGCGTTGTTTTTATCTTCTGCCACGCTGATTCCTCCTTGCCGGTAATAATATACCGATTTATATTAACATAAAATAAAGACCTTTGCAAGAAAAGTCTTTGAAGTCAACGATTTTAGTTAAAACTGTACAAATATCGAAACTGATTTTTGTGTATTGTCCCATTTTAATTTTCCGATTTCAAGCAGAAAAAAACACACCGGGAGGTCAGTTGACTTTCTCGGTGTGTTGCTGTTTATAATGTTAAATTATATCAGTTGAGAGCTGCCTTTGCCTGCTCGGTGAGAGCGGTGAAAGCCGCGGGATCGGCAATTGCGATTTCGGAGAGCATCTTTCTGTTGAGAGTGATGCCTGCCTTCTTGAGGCCGTTCATGAATGTTGAATAGTTCATGCCGTTAGCCTTGCAGCCTGCGGAAATACGGGCAATCCAGAGCTGTCTGAATTCTCTTTTCTTCTGCTTTCTGCCGATGTAGGCATAGTTGCCGGACTTCATGACAGCCTGCTTGGCAGTCTTGAAGAGTGTGCTCTTTGAGCCATAATAACCCTTTGCGAGCTTTAATGTTTTATTTCTTCTCTTGCGTGTCATCAACGCGCCTTTAATACGAGCCATTTAATGTTACCTCCGTGATTATTCCGGTTAATTATTTATAGGGGATAAGACGCTTGATCTGCTTGCAATTGGTCTTGTCGGCAACAGCGGTCTTGCGAAGATTTCTCTTTCTTTTTGTGGACTTCTTGTTAAGGATGTGCGATTTGTAAGCATGACCGCGAATGGGCTTGCCGTTCTTGGAGAGCTTAAAACGCTTTTTCGCGCCGGAATTGGTTTTAATCTTAGGCATTATTGTTTCCTCCTGATAATATTTTGGTACGGTGCTTGTCTTACTTAGCTGCTTTTGCTGCAAGGAACATAAGCATATTGCGGTTTTCGAGCTTGGCGGCCTTTTCTATCGTGCCGTACTCCGAGCATGCATCCGCAAACGACTGCATGATTTCATAGCCGCGTTCGGGATGAACCATCTCACGTCCTCTGAAGCGAATGGACACCTTTACTTTGTTGCCTGATTTCAGGAAACGGATAGCATGATTGACCTTAGTCTCGAGATCGTGAGTATCGATGTTGAGTGACAGCTGAACCTCTTTGATTTCAATGACCTTCTGGTTTTTTCTTGCCTCTTTTTCGCGTTTCTGACGGTCAAACTTATATTTGCCGTAGTCCATAATTTTGCAAACGGGCGGTTGTGCCTGAGGAGCGATTTTTACAAGATCAAGGCTTCTGTACTGTGCCGCCTTTATTGCGTCGGACGCAGACATAACGCCGAGCTGTTCGCCGTCGTCAGTGATAACTCTGACCTCTTTGTCTCTGATTTCCTCGTTGATTTGCAATTCCTTAGTAGCTATGAGTAGCACCTCCGAAAACTAAATAAATAAATGCGGACAGATTTAAGCCGCCCGCATTTCATAGCAAAGAAACCACCGAAAACCGGTGATTGATTTTGATATGCGACCCTGAAAAACAAAATTCGCAGGGTGAAACGGTGACCGTCTGCTTTATTTTCCTGACTATTATATCAGTCGACTCCCCTGTTGTCAAGCTTTTTTTGACGAATTTCGGCTGTAAGACCTTCCTTTTATTGTTCCATACGGAATCAGGCATTGTATTTTTTATGCATATCAAAAAAAGCAAAAATGCACCCCGGCAGTTTTTGAGGCTGTCGGAGCGCGTTTTTATTTATATGACGGATTTTTTACCAGTGTCTTGTGCCGCAGTCACAATACTGATTGATTTTGAAAACCTTATTGAAGAAATTTAATATCTTCCAGAAGAATTTAACAAACCTGCTCTTATTGTGGCACATATGGGTGCAGTTGCGGGATTCTTCTGTCTCAATCTCCGCGCCGCAGTTGTCGCAGGTATTGTCGTTGTCATTATCAACGTGGCCGTAAGGCTCAATCGATGACTTAGTTTCGTATCCGCAGACTTCGCAGACTCTCTTCTGAAGACCTCTTTCGGTGCAGGTCGCAGGCACGAGAGTGATAAGTTTACCGTACTTGTGACCGTTCGCCTGTGTGAAATTGCTCTTTGTTGTATCGCCGCATCTGACGCAGGTCTTTGCATTATATCCCTTTTCGGTGCATGTGGGTGCTACAACATAAGTTGTGTAATCGTGGCCGAGAGCGGCGGTTTTGTCCGTTTTATAGCTGCTGCCGCACTCACTGCAGGTGTATTCCGTATAGCCCTTCTTAATGCATGTGGGAGCAACAACATTTGCGACATAATCATGCTTTCCTGTTGCCGGAATTTCCTTGTATGTGCTGTAAGAGCAGCGTGTGCATGCTTCATATGCTTCCCAGCCGACCATTGAACAGGTGGGTGCCTTTGCCTCGTGCTGTTCCATGTTGTGACCGAGTGCCGCTTTTTCGGCGTAGGTTGTGTAATCACAGCGTGTGCAGGTATTGTAAGCGTCCCAGCCCTTTTCGGTGCAGGTCGGGGCTTTCGCGTCGTGGCTTACAAGGTTGTGACCGAGTGCGGCTTTTTCTGCGTAGGTTGTGTAGTCACAGCGTGTGCAGGTATCGTAAGCGTCCCAGCCCTTTTCGGTACAGGTGGGTTCTTTTGCCGCATGTTTTACAAGCTCATGCCCTGTCGGCTCTGTATAGGTATCCTTATACGAGTCACCGCATCTTGTGCAGGTATGAAGAGTGTAACCCTTTTCAAGGCATGTGGGAGCTATAACCACATAAGTATAATTATGACCGAGTGCGGCTTTTTCGACATAAGTTGTATAGTCACATCTTGAGCAGGTTTCATATGCATCCCAGCCTTTTTCGGTGCAGGTCGGGGCTTTCGCGTCATGATTGACAATATCGTGGCCGAGCGCGTCAACTTCTTCTGTATAGGAAGCCGTGCAGCCGATTCTTGTGCAGGTAAAGGTCTTTACACCTTTTTCTGTGCAAGTAGGTTCAACCGTTATGACACCGTCATTATATGCGTGACCGAGTGCCGATTTTTCGGCGTAGGTTGTGTAGCTGCAGCGGGTGCAGGTTTCAAATGCATCATAGCCTTTTTCGGTGCAGGTCGGGGCTTTCGCGTCATGATTGACAATGTCGTGGCCGAGTGCGTCAATTTCTTCGGTATATGAAGCCGTGCAGCCGGTTCTTGTGCAGGTAAAGGTCTTTACACCTTTTTCTGTGCAGGTAGGTTCAACCGTTATGACACCGTCATTATATGCGTGACCGAGTGCGGTGGTTTCGGTATCTGTGTAACTGTCACCGCATTTTGTGCAGGTGTGGGTCGTGTAACCTTTTTCGGTGCAGGTGGCAGGTGTCACGGTTGTTTTATAGCTGTGTTCGCACTCAGAGCCCGCGGCAGGATTAAGGGATTGGAGAAGCAAAGCCGGACGAACTCCGTAGTCAGTGGAATCGGTACGGTAGTAGTAGTCGTAGACATTACCGTCGTAGGTAACATAGCAGCTACCATACGAGTACGAGCCGCCAGAACGCAGCCGCCACCAAGAGTTGCCGTTGCCGGAGTAT
>CAVFUV010000126.1:0-6318 GCA_963625735.1 bacterium | reverse complement strand
TCTTTATATTATCAAATTCAGAGCGAAAAATCAATAGAAACTGTTTACGATTTTTTTTTTTTTTTAGCCTGTTAATATTGATTTTTATGTGCGAAATATGTTAACATAAGTTGTTAAAGAAAAACCGACCGTTTTTGTGTCGGTCAAAGGAGAGTTTATAATGGGCTTTGACAGAAAAAGCATTCTTTGGACATATGACATTTTTCCGAAGGTTTTCGTTGTCGGAGAAAAAGCATCGATTACCGTCAGAAACATAGGCGAGCGTGTTATTTTCGCCGATGGGCATGACTATAAGATCGTGATAACATGGCTCCCCGGCGGCAGCGCGAAGGATCACAGATACTCCGGTTACAGAAAAGAGCTGTCGGCAAAAGGCAACGCCGACGGCGGATTCAGCTTTGATTTTTCGTTCCCCTATGAGGGCGAATATTATATAGCCGCATTCGGCATTCAGTCAAACGGAGATGAAAAAAAGATTGTTCTGCCCGTGTATGCGGTCGAAAGCGATTTAAAGGGCAAATATCCCTTCATGGGCGACCTTCATATGCACACATGTTTGTCGGACGGTGCGCATACGCCCGAGTTTGTGGCTTCGTCTTACCGTTCGCACGGCTATGACTTTCTGGCGATTACCGATCACAACCGCTATTATCCGTCCTTAAGAGCGATAAACGCTTTCAAGGATCTGCCGACGGAGTACGCACTCATACCGGGCGAGGAGGTCCATATGCCCGACGTGTATGACCTGCATATTTCTCCCCATACAGTAAACTTCGGCGGAGAGTACAGCATAAACGCCCTTGTTGAGGGTATTCAGACGGGCGAAGTCGGCACGGACAAAAGCACACGCTCATTAAACGGCGTTTGCCCCGATGTTATGACACGTGAGGAATTTTCCGCAAAAATGACGGCACTGTCAAAAGAAACAGAAGTGCCCGAAAATGTTGACCCGGTTGTCGGAGCAACGCTTAAATGGATATATGACGAGATAAGAAAGGCGAACGGTCTTGCGATATTTGCGCATCCCGGCTGGATTGTCGGCGATGTATTCCATGTGCCGGACGCTCTTAATGACTGGCTTGTCGAAAACGATCTGTTTGACGCTTTCGAGGTATTGGGCGGCGAAAACTACTTTGAGCAGAACGGCTTCCAGTCGATAAGATATTATGAAGACATTGCGAGAGGTCACAAATACCCCATTGTCGGCAGCACCGACAGCCACAACTGCACAGTCGAAAACCGCAACGGCTTTATCTGCTCCACAATTGTATTCTCCCCCGAAAACGAGAGAAAGGCTCTTATTGAGTCGATAAAGGATTTAAGAAGCGTTGCCGTTGACACGATAAGCAGGGAGTTTCGCATTGTGGGCGAGATGAGATATGTTCGCTATGCATGCTTTTTGCTTAAGAACTACTTCCCGCTTCATGACGACCTGTGCTTTGAAGATGGCAAGCTTCTGCACATTGCGACATGCGGCACAGAGGACGAAAAGCGTGACGCGATTGCGGTTCTTAACGTGACAAAAGACAAAATCAGAAAACAGCGTGAAAAATATTTCGCGTTCTGAAATTTCACACGTGAAGTTTTTCACGGATACAAAACACAAAACCACGGAGTTTATACTTGTTTGACAAAATCAATCGGGAGCGCGCTCTCCCAAAGCTTTTAAAAGGTCTTGGCATAGCGTCCTTTATCGGCGCGTTCGCACTCGCGGTAATTTTTGCCGTGATGCAGTTTCCGTCCGTTCAGGCAAAATATGAGCAGTACCTTGTAATATTGAGTGATTTCGAAAACACGGTCGCCGCACTTGACAACAAATGGCTTATAATTATTGTAATTCTGCTTTTGTATGTGTTAAGGAGCCTGTCGGCCGTAGTTCCGTATGCCGTAATTTATATTACAAGCGCCATGGTGTTTCGCCCGACGGTGTCGTTTATGCTCAATTTTGTCGGAATGGCGTTTACGGCGGCGTTCAGATATTACACCGGCATTCAGATGGGCGAAGGGTACCTTAATCACGTGCTGAACCGCAACCCCATAATCGCACGGATTTTTGAGGTCGACGGCAAGATGAACCCCATTGTGCTTATCGCTCTGCGTATAGTACCGATTTTTCCGTATAATACGATAAGTCAGCTGTACGGCACGTTTGAATATCCGTTTGTGAAATATATGATAATCTCGATGGCGACACTGCTGCCGAGGCTTATATCATACTCATTCATAGGCAACAACGTCTATGACCCGTTTTCAACGGCATTCTATATGCCGCTGATAGTTCTGCTTTTGATAACAGGCGGCTCGTTCTTCTTCTTGAGGGCCGTTATCATGTTCAAATATCAATACAATCAAAACCGAAAAGGAAGCGATACCGATGAATAATATCAGTTCAACAAAAACAGGGATTGCGAACGGCTCTTTTGATGAGGCGTTAAAGCGTGTTTACGGCACGGCGAACAATGCGTATGACCGTGAGAGATATACATTTTTGTGTAACTTCTTCAGCGAAAAGTTCGGCGATGCGGACGACATTCGCTTTTTCTCCGCACCCGGCAGAACGGAAGTCTGCGGCAACCACACCGACCACAACCACGGCAGAGTTCTTGCCGCCGCAATAAATCTCGATGCCGTCGCATGCGTCGCAAAAACAGACGATAATTTTATAAAGGTATACTCAAAGGGCTACCCCGGAGATATTGTCGATATAAATATTCTGACCCCGCAGGAGAAGGAATATGACAAGTCAATCTCTCTTGTAAGAGGTGTAGCCGCACGCTTTGTGCAGCTGGGCTACAAGATAGGCGGCTTTAATGCCGTTACGGTTAACAATGTTCTTAAAGGCTCGGGCATGTCGTCCTCGGCTTCGTTTGAGGTGCTTATCGGAACAATTCTCAACTATCTCTATAACGACGGCAAGATTTCACCGGTTGAGATAGCGCAGATAGCGCAGTACGCCGAGAACGTATTTTTCGGCAAGCCCTGCGGACTTATGGACCAGATGGCGTGCAGTGTCGGTTCGTTTGTCGAGATCGACTTCGAGAACCCCGACAAGCCGATTATCACTCCCGTAAAGTTCGATTTCGCTTCATGCGGTCACGCTCTGTGCATTGTCGACACACGTGCGGATCATGCGGATCTTACGGATGAATACGCCGCAATACGCAAGGAGATGGAATCTGTCGCAGGATTCTTCGGCAAAAAGTGCCTGAGAGAAACACCCGAGCAGGATGTGCTTGACAACATCGGCGAATTAAGAAAAGCATTGGGTGAGAGACCGATTTTAAGAGCGCTCCACTTCTATGAGGATGACCGCCGTGTCGCGAAGGAAGCGGACGCTCTGGCCAAAGGTGACTTTGAGACATTCAAGTCGCTTGTAATCGAATCGGGCAATTCCTCTTATATGTATAATCAGAATGTATTTTCGAAGAAATCGGATTCACAGCCCGTAAGTCTCGCATTGGCTGTAAGTCACCGTCTGCTTGAGGGCAAGGGCGCGTGGAGAGTTCACGGCGGCGGATTTGCCGGAACAATTCAGGCTTTTGTGCCGAATGACAAGCTTGACGAATATAAGTCGGCAATGGAAAAAATATTCGGTGAAGGCGCATGCTATGTGCTGTCGATAAGAGCGTTTGGGGGAACGGAAGTTCATTGAGCCGCATAGCGGCTCAATGAAGTCGCACCCTTGGTGCTATGAAATCGCCTGTCGGCTATGAAGCACACCTGCGGTGCATGAAGTCGCTGCGCTATGAAAAATGAGCTTCGCGGAAGGTTATCCGTCGAAGGATACCGAAATACAATTTCTCTATTTGACTTGTTTATTTGTCCCCTGACATCTGCACTATAACTTTTTTAACTATGAACAAACATCACAAATCACTTGAACTTAACAAAATACTTGACATGCTGTCGGAGATGACTTCGTGCGATGACGCGAGGGAGATGGCTCTTAACATTGTGCCCGCTACGGAGCTGTATGACGCTCAGGCAATGCTGGGTCAGACGGACGCCGCATATGTTCTTCTGGCAAAATTCGGCAGTCCTTCTTTCGGTGCGCTCAAAAATGTAAATTCGGCACTATCGAGAGCCGCCGCCGGCGGTGCGCTTAATATGCGTGAACTGCTCGATGTCGGCGAGGTGCTGAGGGTTATCCGTTCCTTGTCGGAGTGGCGTTATTCTCAGCCCGGGGCGGAGAGCGTGCTTGACGCTTATTTCGCGTCACTCATGCCGAACCGCTCACTTGAAAACAGCATTTTTTCCTCAATCGCAAACGAGGAGGAAATGGCGGACACAGCCTCCCCCACGCTTGCGGATATTCGCCGCAAGATAAAAAGCAAGGCACAGTCGGTCAGAGAAAAGCTTGAGAGCATGATTCGCTCCGCATACTATCAGAAATTTCTGCAGGACGCCATTATCACGCAGAGAAACGGCAGATTTGTTGTTCCCGTCAAGAGTGAACACAGGGGCGAGGTGCAGGGGCTTGTGCATGATACCTCGGGCTCAGGTGCGACCGTATTTATCGAGCCGCTCGCGGTTGTTGAAGCGAACAACGATATACGTGTGCTTCAGGGCAAGGAAAAGGAAGAAATCGAGCGTATATTAGCGGAACTGTCGTCCCTTGTCGGCGACTACGCCGAGACGATAAAGCACAATTACGAGAGCCTTGTGGAATTAAATCTTATTTTCGCAAAGGCATCTCTCGCATACAAAATGAAGGCGACCGTGCCGTCACTGAACACACAGGGAATAACGGTATTAAACCACGCCCGCCATCCGCTTCTTGACCCCAAAAAGGTGGTTGCGACGGATATTTCATTGGGCGTTGATTTTGATACGCTTGTAATAACGGGCCCCAACACCGGCGGCAAAACCGTTTCGATAAAGACACTGGGGCTTCTTACTCTTATGGCGGCATGCGGACTTATGATACCCGCTTTTGACGGAAGCCGGGTCTGCATATATAAGGACGTTTTCGCGGACATCGGCGACGAACAGAGCATTGAGCAGTCACTGTCAACATTCTCTTCTCATATGGTGAATATTGTGGACATATTGTCTAAATGCGGAGAGCGTTCTTTGGTGCTTATAGACGAATTGGGTGCCGGGACCGACCCTGTTGAGGGCGCGGCACTCGCGACGGCAATTCTTGAAAGGCTGTTTATCTGCGGTGCTAAAACCGCCGCCACAACTCACTATGCCGAGCTTAAGAGCTATGCGTTGCAGACGGCACGTGTTGAAAATGCCTGCTGTGAATTTGACGTAAAGACGCTTCGCCCGACATATCGTCTGCTTATAGGTGTCCCCGGGCGTTCAAATGCCTTTGCGATAGGCGAAAGACTGGGGCTTGACAGTGATTTAATCGACCGCGCGAAGGCCCTTGTATCGGAAGAGAGCACTCGCTTTGAGGATGTCATGGACAAGCTTGAAACGACACGATTGAACCTTGAAGCGGAACAGCGAAAGGCAGAAAGCGAGCGAAAAGAGCTTGCCGAGAAGCTTAAAGCCGCCGATGAAAAGCTCAGGGAAGCCGACGGCATATTCGACAGAGAGCTTGAAAAAGCTCGTGGAGAAGCACTTCGCATGTCCGAAAACGCCAAGCGTCAGGCAGGGGCACTCATGCTCGAAGCCGAAAAGCTGAGAAAAGAAATGAACGCTTCAAAAGACCCGGCGGAAGCGGCGAGAAAAGCCAAGAACGCCATGAAGAAGGGTCTTCAGGAACTTGACAGGACGGTTAATCCCGTGTCGGCATCCGTCTATGACAATGATGATTATACCCTTCCCCGTCCGCTTAAAATCGGCGACACCGTGTTTATTACGGAGATAGGCAAAGAGGGCGTTGTTGACGCTCTGCCCGACAAAAAGGGGAATGTTTCGGTGTCATCGGGCATAATGCGTATGCGTGTGGAGCAGTCTAAGCTTCGTCTTATCGAAAAGAAAAAGGACACGAAAAAACAGCCCATTATGACACGAAACAGAGGCACGGAAAGCTCCCTTACGGCATCAGCCGAGAACCGCTGTGACCTGAGAGGCATGACGGTAGATGAAGCGATTTTTACACTTGAATCGTTTATTGACGGAATGCTTCTGCATAACATAAGCGAATTTACCGTTATTCACGGCAAGGGTACGGGTGCACTGAGAAGTGCGGTGCAGAAGTATCTTAAGGGGTCAAAGTTTGTAAAGTCGTACAGATTGGGTGTGTATGGAGAAGGGGAAAATGGGGTTACGATTGTAACGCTGAAGTGAGCAGTTGGCAATGACTTCTTCAATTAACAATTAACAATTAACAATTAACAATTAACAATTAACAATTAACAATTA
>CAVFUV010000125.1:4944-6364 GCA_963625735.1 bacterium | reverse complement strand
GTTATACACATCTCTGAGCTTCTGCAGTTCGTAGACAAGATATCCGCCGCCGCTGAAATCGGGTCCTTTAAGCGTATCAAAGCAATCATGATCGGGATTTTTAATAAGTTCCGCGGTGGTTTCACAGACTTCCCTCAGGTTAAACGAACAGATATTGCTTGCCATGCCGACGGCAATACCCATATTTGAGTTAACAAGCACACTGGGGAATGTTACGGGGAACAGTGTCGGCTCCTGCATTGTATTATCATAGTTCGGGACAAAATCGACTGCGTCCTTATCTATATCCGCAAAAAGCTCGCTGCATATTTTGTCAAGCTTTGCTTCGGTATAACGGGAAGCGGCGAACTGCATATTGCGTGAATACGCCTTGCCGAAGTTGCCCTTTGAATCGACATACGGATGAAGCAGCGCCTCGTTGCCTGTGGTCAGACGCACCATTGTTTCATATATAGCCATATCGCCGTGCGGATTCAACTGCATTGTCGCACCGACGATTTTTGCCGACTTGGAACGTGCCCCGTTTAACAGTCCCATTTTAAACATCATATAAAGCAGTTTTCTGTGCGAGGGCTTGAAGCCGTCAATTTCGGGAATCGCACGTGACAGAATAACGCTCATGGCATACGGCATATAGTTCGTTTCAAGCGTATCGGTGATAAATTTATTTTCAATTGTGCCGGCACCTGCGATATGCGTGTTCTTATCCTGTGCGGGGACGGAGGGGGTATTTTCTTCTTTTTTCTTTCTTGGCATTTTAGTTTACTCCTTCCTCAGCTGATATCTGCCATATCAATATACAGGTGACCGTTCTCGGCAATGTGGTCTTTTCTGCCCTGAAGGTTATCGCCCAGAAGCAGATCGAACTTATCGGCAACCGCCTTGGGGTCATAGTCCGGCTCGATTTTTATAAGACGGCGTGTCTGCGGATTCATGGTTGTGAGCCACATCATATCCGCATCGTTTTCACCGAGACCTTTTGAACGCTGAATTGTATATTTTGCATTGCCTATCTCGTTAAGAGCGTCGGTCTTTTCCTTTTCGGTATAGGCAAACCATGTCTGCTTGCCGCTGTTAATCTCATAAAGCGGAGACTCGGCAATAAACACCTTGCCTTCCTTGATAACGGACGGCATAAGCGAATATATCATGGTAAGAATAAGCGTGCGAATCTGAAATCCGTCAACATCGGCATCGGTACAGATGATAATCTTGCTCCATCTTAGATTGTCTATATTGAATTCGGGAACACCCTTAACGGCCTTGCCCGTGACTTCGACACCGCAGCCGAGGACCTTAATCAAATCCGTTATAATCTCACTCTTGAAAATCTTGGCATAGTCCGCCTTAAGGCAGTTTAAGATTTTGCCTCGAACAGGAATTATAGCCTGAAAAGCCGAATCCCTCGCCTGCTTACAGG
>CAVFUV010000125.1:0-4934 GCA_963625735.1 bacterium | reverse complement strand
CTCGTTAACATCCTTGCTGCGGCAGTCGACAAACTTGTCAATACGTGTCAGCATATCCTTGCCGCCCGAAAGTGCCTTCTGTACGTTAAGACGGGTTGTTTCCGCCTTGACACGTGAACGCATATTTATGAGAATGCGGTCGCAGATCTTGTCGGCATCAAGCTTGTTTTCGATGAAATAAATTTCTATCTGATGCTTGAAAAATGAGGTCATAGCCTCCTGAATAAACTTGTTGTTGATGGCCTTCTTGGTCTGATTTTCGTATGACGTCTGCGTTGAGAAAGACGAAATCACAAGAAGCAGGCAGTCCTCTATATCCTGAAATGTTATTTTTCCGTCCGTTTTGTTATACTTGCTGTTCTGCTTCATGTATGAGTCAATCTGACTTACAAAAGCCGCACGCACGGCCTTTTCGGGAGCACCGCCGTACTCAAGAAAGCTTGAATTGTGATAATATTCCTTAAGCGTGGTCTTGTCCGAAAATGAAACCGCGGCATAGATTTTTACTTTATAGTCGGGCTTGTCCTCACGGTCACGACCGGTCTTTTCGCACTCCCAGAACTGAATAGGCGTAATGTTTTTATTGTCAGCGCACTCGGTGAGATAATCGACAATGCCGTTTTCGTAAAGATATTCATATGTCTCGAATTTATTCGGTGAGACTTCATCTTTAAGTATGAGCTTAAGACCGTTGTTTACAACAGCCTGTCTTTTAAGCACATCCTGATAATATGACAGCGGAATATTGATATCCGTAAAGACATCGAGATCGGGACGCCATTTTATGCGTGTGCCGGTATCTTTTTTGGTAAATTCTTCCTTGTGGAGACCGCCTACGTTTTCGCCCTTTTCAAAATGGAGAGTATAGCAGTATCCGCCCGAGTGAATTTCGGCATCCATATATTCGGACGCGTACTGTGTGGAGCAAAGCCCAAGACCGTTTAATCCGAGGGCAAATTCATAACCGCCGCCGTCATTCTGGTCGTATTTGCCGCCTGCGTACAGCTCACAGAAAAGAAGAGTCCAGTTATAGCACTCTTCATTATTATTGTAGTCAACGGGCATGCCTCTGCCGAAGTCCTGAACCTCAACGGATTTATCTGAAAATCTTGTAACAATGATTTTTTTGCCGAAGCCCGCTCTCGCTTCGTCTATGGAGTTTGATATAATTTCAAAAACGGAATGCTGACAGCCGTCAAGTCCGTCATCACCGAAGATAACGGCGGGCTTCTGACGCACACGCTCGGCGCCCTTAAGTGATTTTATGCTGTCGTTGCCGTACTGAACCTTTTTAGCCATATTTTCCTCCGCATAATTAATACATTATATATTACAACTTTCACAGCCTGTTTGCAAGAAAATTTTATATCCGACAAACAGAGCAAATCCCGAAAAACGGATAAATTTTGCAAAAAAATCAAAATTTTTAAAAATAATACTTGATTTTCGGTCTGGTGTGTGGTAATATTATCGGGCAGTTGACGATAGACGATGAATGAGAGGTAGAGCTATTATGGCATGGTATGAAATACTTATCGGTGTAATTCTGGTTGTTGCATCAGTTCTTTTAGTTGTAATTGTTCTTATGCAGCAGAGCAGACAGGCCGGTCTTTCCGGTGCTATTGCCGGTGGCTCAGAATCCTTCTTCGGAAAAAACAAGGGCAGAACCGTTGACGCAAAGCTTGCAAAGATAACCAAGATTCTTTCCGTATTCTTCTTTATCTTTACTCTTCTTTGCACGTTCTTCCTGGCGTTTATGACTGCCAAGAACTGATTCAGTAGCTCAGTCGGCAGAGCACCTGCCTTTTAAGCAGGGTGTCCGGAGTTCGAATCTCCGCTGGATCACCATGAAATCAGCCGCACGTTTTATGTGTGGCTTTTTTTCTTTTATATAGGCTTGATTTTTACAGGAACGGTGATAACAAGTGAACGAATTAGGCGTTTCCTCCTCAAATTATTATCCGCTCGAAACAGAGCTTGCATTCGACAAAATGTGCGGCACGGGCTGTCGTGTTACCGAAGTGTTTTTATGTGCTCAGTCCGAAACAAAAGAAAAATATCTGACCGAAATGCGTAAAAAAGCTGATGACAACGGCATAAAGATCGTGTCTCTTCATCCGTATACAAGCGTTCTCGAAAACACATTTCTGTTCAGTCAGTATAAACGCAGATTCTATGACACATTAGAGGAATACAAAAGATTTTTTGAAGCGGCAAATATTTTAGGCGCGAAAATTTTTGTTATTCACGGTGCCAAATCGTTTTGCAATATTCCGGACGAAGAGCACTGTTCCCGCCTTTCGGAATTTATCGATTTGGGGTTAAAATACGGCGTGCAGGTGTGTCAGGAAAATGTTGTGAACTATCTTGCCCAGAGCACCGAATATCTTAAGATGATGAGCGACAATATCGGCGACAAGTTCGGCATCGTTCTCGATATAAAGCAGGCAAGACGTGCCGGTATGGATGAAATCGGGCTTATAAACACTTTGGGTCAACACATCAGACATGTTCATTTAAGCGACTGCAATGAAGAAAACGACTGTATTCCGCCCTGCACAGGCAGCTATGACTTCAAAAAGCTGTTTACGGCTCTTAAAGAAAACGGCTATAAGGGCGATTATATAATTGAGCTTTACCGCCATTCATACGGTGATTATGACGAAGTAAAACAATCTTTTCTTAAGCTCAATTCGTTGTTGCAATCGGTGATTTAATGTGATATTATTTGCTTTACAGCACATAAAAAAAGCCAAAAGGCAGGTTATAATTTATGAAGTGCCCCTACTGTTTTTACCCCGAGAGTAAGGTTATGGACTCACGCCCGACCGATGACGGTCAGAGAATAAGACGCCGCAGAGAGTGTCTTAACTGTCAGAAGAGATTTACCACATACGAGGCCATAGAAACACAGCCGGTTATCATAATAAAGCGAGACAAATCAAGACAGGTTTTCGACAGAAACAAGCTTTTAAGCGGCATGCTCAGAGCGTGCGAAAAACGCCCGGTGTCGCTTGATACACTCGAAAAAGCGATTGACGAGATAGAAAATCAGCTTCAGAATTCGTTTGACCGTGAGGTTACATCCGTATCGGTCGGTGAAATGGCACTCGAAAAACTTCGCAAAATCGATGAAATAGCGTACGTCAGATTTGCATCGGTTTACAGGGATTTCAAGGACATTCACTCATTCCTCGATGAATTAAATCAGCTCGCGAACTCAAAATAAACCAAAACGGAGACGCTTCACCCGAGACGCCTCCGTTATTTTATTATCTGTTTGCAATGCGTTTTTATCCGCAGAACTCCACACTCCACACTCCAAACTCCACACTCAACGATTGAGTTATCTCATCTTCCTGACCGCCCTCAGCACCGGCACCGCAACGAATGCACCGATTACGGCACCTATTACCGCTTCGGGCAGGCCGTTTGTGAGAACCGTTGTTCCTAGTACGATATAAATTGCCTTTGTGCTTCCGGTGAGCGTCATATATTCACTGCCGAAAAACAGCCATATGCCGCCGAGAACGAGAATTGTGTTTGTAAGTGAACCGACCGCCCCGGCAATGAGTGCACTCCCCTTTTCATTTAACGCGGTATTTTTGAGAGCGTTAAAGAGAAGCCCCGCGAATGTGCCGATTAAAATTCTCGGCAAGAAGCAAATTAAAAGGCTTGCGGCATTTCCGCCGACCTCCCCCGCCGTATAAAACGGAGTGTAGATAAACGAAAATACTCCGGGGGACACGAATGTCCAATAGATAAAGCTGCACATTCCGAACGCAAAGCCCATTGCGCTGCCCCACAGAGGTCCCATGACAATGGCGGTCACGATAACCGGAACATGCGAAAGTGTGGCACTGAGCGGACCGAGTGCCGGGAGAGTCCCAAGCGGCGTAAAGCAGAAAATAATTTCAATGCCGAGAAGGACCGAGAACTGAATAAAAGCGAGCTTTTTGGGCGCGTCTTTTTTCGTCTTCTGTTTCATTTGTATATACCTTCCTTTTTCTGTCGCTCACCTATAAAAAGTGATGCGGCGAATTAACAAAATACAAAATGGTTTATATCAGATTTTAAAGTACAGTTAAACGAGAGTCCGTAAAGTACGGTTAAGAATTTTTTTCGTAAATTATTCGAAGTCCGTCAAGTATGAGCGACGGCACAAAAATGTGTTTTCTGCGGCAGTGCTTTGTAATCTGTTCGGCATAACCGCCGGTTGACACAACCGTTGCTATCTTTTCACCAAGGGATTCTTCTATTCTGTCGCAGAGTCCGTCAAGCATGGATGCCGTGCCGAGAATTATGCCTGCCTGCATGCTTGAAATTGTGTTTGTGCCGTACGAGGGGCAGACATTTATATCAAGGTCAACAGTCGGCAGCTGAGCCGCAGAACCCGCAAGGGCTTTAAGTGAAATGGCAACACCGGCAGAAATTGTGCATCCGCGATATACTCCGTTTGAATCTATGACGCTGATTTTTGTAGCCGTGCCGAGATCCATTACAAGACACGGAAGCTTGTAAGAGGAAATTGCGGCAACCGCACCTGCTACAAGGTCAGCGCCGAGCTGTGCGGGGTTGTCAATTCTTATGTTAAGTCCGTTTTTAAGCCCCGGACCGAGCACCTTGGCATTTACTCCGCACAGAAGCTTTACGGCTTTTTTGACAGAAGCGGTAAGATCCGGCACAACGGAGCTGATTATTGCCCCGTCAACATTTGTAATGTCAATCTTCTGAAGTCCCGCAACCGCACCGAGCTCCACAGCGTACTGATCCGCGGTGCGGCGTGAGTCCGTGGACAGACGGACTGTTGAAACAAGTTTTTTATCATCGTAAAATCCGACGGTCATGTTGGTATTTCCGATGTCTATCGCAAGCAGCATTAAATGCACCTCTTTCTTTTTCGATTATAGCCGATAAAAACAAGGGGTGTCAAT
>CAVFUV010000124.1:0-6408 GCA_963625735.1 bacterium | reverse complement strand
TTATTATACAGGTCCAATGCATTATGCATTCTACATTCTACATTTGAAAAGCCTTGCTCCTTGCTAACTGCTAACTTCCTTTTAGTCCTCAAACTCCTCCGCAGTTGTGATAGCCTGAACCTTTGTGCAATAGGGGGAGAATGTTTCAACAAGCTTGTCATAGTCAAGGCCGAGCTCTTTGCAGATATCGGTATTGATTGTGGCTGTGCCGTTATCAAATGTCTTTACGGCAACATCGCCGGGGTTCTTGCCGTTAAGAAGAATGTCGGCAATCATATCGGCTGTTTCAACACCGAGGTTTGCGTAGTCAACGCCGTAGCCGAGGAACGCGCCGTTAAGAGCGAATGAATCTGCGCCTGTGTACTGGGGGATTTTTGCCTGTGCGAATGTCTCATAGATTGAAAGCTCCGACTTCATGATTGTGTTGTCGGTGGGAGTGAATATGGCGTCAACCTTATCGGAAACAGCGGTCTCGGCGGCAAGTCTTACTTCGTCAACGGTTGTGCCGGTGTACTCTTTGTAAGCGACACCCTTCTTGTCGAGGTATTCCTTGGCGTTCTTTATGGGAGTTGTGGAAGAATCCTGACCCATATCATAGAGAAGACCGACAGTCTTTATATCGGGGTTCTGAGCGAACATGAGATCAAGAACGGCATTAGTGTCAAGGTAGTCTGACGTACCTGTGATATTGGCGCCGGGCTTTTCGTTGGACTCAACAAGACCCGCGCCCTCGGGATCTGAAACAGCGGCAAAGACTACGGGAGTCTTGCTTGTCTCGGTTGCGGACTGCATGGCGACAGCAACGGGAGTGGCGACACCGACCATAAGGTCAACCTTGTCGGCTTCAAAGTTCGAGATAATCTGATTGAGAACGTTTGTGTCGGCGTTGCAGTTGTCGTACTCAACTTCAAAGCTTACATTTTTCTCTGTGCCGATTTCTTTGAGGCGGGACTGAATGTTTGAAACGATCTGATTGAGGGAGGCGTCATCGACATAGTTGCAGATGCCGATTTTATATGTGGTTGAAGAAGTGTTGAGATTTGCGGCGTCGGTTGTTTCGTCTGTGGATGTTGTGCCGCAGGAGGCGAGAGCCATAACCATAAGAGCGGCGATAAGAAGAGCAATTACCTTTTTCATGATGTTTGTTTCCTTTCAGTTGAAAAAATTATTTTTTGATTTTGGTGATGTTTTCATTAGGCTTAGTATCGGAGTCGCCATCGTTTCGATAAGATTTTCATACTGTTTACCGCATCCTTTCTGCCGTGGGAAATATAAAAAATCCCGTCCCGGCCTTATAATCTGCCGGGACAGGAACTTGTTTCCTGCGGTGCCACCCTGCTTGACGCTTTGCGCGTCCTCTCTGTGCATACCGTCATATGCCGATCTTTGTTTTCGGAGGATCATACTCCGTCTCACATACTCGGGAACAAATCCCTTTCCGCTCGCCCTCGGAAGTCCATTCGGTACTGCTCCTTCTGCCGCGTTTCCATCATCGGCGGCTCTCTTTGAGAAGACACTCAATACTTACTTACTCTTCCTCATCGGTTGTTGATTTGTTCACATGATAAACCAAAAAACACACTTTGTCAAGAGATTTTTTGAATTTTTCAATCGAGAAATTTAATGTGCGGGATGAAAATTATTTATGATAAGTCAAAAGATATCACTGCGGGAGGATGTTGTCTGATATTTAATCGACGGCATTCAGGTCTGACCATATTAACAATATCTTCAATTTTTGTCTTATTTTTTTAAAAAAGTTTTTGACATTTTCTTAGAGATATGTTAAAGTATTTTTGAGAAGAAATTTATGGGTTCTTCACGGATTTCGCCGGCGAAGCCTTACAATCCAAGACACAACGTGTCTTCCCTAGTCCCGGCCCCGACCCCTATCCAATGGAGGTAATTTTATGGAATACAACATCGACAACGACATCAGACAGATTCGCCGTGAGCTTATAGCCCTTGCGGACTTTTCGTATGCCGCGTTTCAGGCGAGACTAATTCCCGATCTTCCCGCCGACAAAATAATCGGCGTACGCAAACCGGCACTCAGAAAATACACGCAGAGAATAAATCACACGCATTTTGCCGACAGCTTTCTGTCCACTCTGCCGCATGAATACTATGACGAGAACAATCTTCACGGATTCCTGCTTGAGGACATAAAAAATCCCGATGTTCTTATTGAGGAGCTTGACAGATTTCTGCCGCATATCGACAACTGGGCCACATGCGACTCTTTCCGTCCGCAGATTATAAAAAAATATCCCGAAAAGTTTCTTCCGAAAATTTACGAGTGGATGGACTCCGACCATACCTACACCGTACGCTATGCCATAGGGCTTCTAAACTCCTTCTATCTTGACACCGAGTATGCCGACGAAGCAATGGAAGCCGTATCAAAGAAATGCTGTGACAGATATTATGTTAATATGATGATTGCGTGGTTTTTCTCGACTGCGCTGACAAAGAACTACTCATCCGCCGTTAAGTATCTTGAAGACAGGCGGCTGACACCGTGGGTTCACAACAAGACCATACAGAAGGCAAACGACAGTCTTCAGATGCTGACAGCGAAAAAAGAATATCTCAGTTCTCTTAAAATCGCATTGACAGACTGATAATATTATTGTAGAATAGAACCATAAAATTACTCTTCGGAGGCGTAATTATGGGTAAAAATCTACAAAACAAAAGTCGACGCGGCTTTTCCATGTGGCTTCTTATATGGGGCCTCGGTCTTGCGGGGCAGCTCTGCTGGAACATCGAAAATCAGTGGTTCAACACATTCGTCTACGCGAAAATCGCCAAAGACCCCAAAATCATAACGGGCATGCTTATCTGCTCGGCGGCGGCAACGACATTTGCGACATTCTTTTTCGGAGCCGTTGCGGACAGAACGGGCAAACGCCGCACGCTTATATCGGTCGGATATATTCTGTGGGGCATTTTTACGATAGCGTTCGGGCTTACTCAGTTCATAAACAAAGACCAGTATACGCTTATAGCGGTGTCGGTTGTGCTTGCGGATACGGTTATGAGCTTCTTCGGCTCGATGGGCAATGACGCAGGCTTCAACACATGGACAAACGATGTCATGACCGACAAAAACCGCGGCGGCATAGGTGCGGCACTTGCGACACAGCCGGTGCTCGGCACAATTCTCGGCACGGTTATAGGCGGTCAGCTTGTCGGCTCGGATGACAACTATATGCGTCTGTTTGTTGTAATGGGCATATTTGTCATTATCTTCGGCTTTATTTCAATGTTCGCGTTAAACAGAAACGACGATGTCGAGCCGTCGGTCAGAGGCACATTCTGGCAACAGTTCGCAAGCGTATTCAATTTCAAGAAATTCTTCGTGCAGAAGGAGCTTGTGCTTGTAAATGTCGGTGTCGCTCTGTTCTTTATAGGTTTTAACGTATATTTCGCCTACATGGGCAACTACATTATATACTATCTCGGCTACACTGCCGACCAGATGGGCATAATAGAGGCCGTGCCGCTTGTGCTTGCCATGCTCATGGCAATTCCGATCGGCATACTTATAAACAAGAATAAGCACCCGTATCTTGCGGTGGCTTCCGTCATAACAAACATAATAGGGCTTATTATTCTGTTCCCGATTAAGGCGGAGGACGTAGACACATCATCGCTTTTCAATCTGAGAATCTGGCTCGGAATATTTATTGTCGGCGTCGGCTATGTCGGCATTCTGCAGACAACAAAGGTCTGGACAAAGCAGCTCTACCCCAAAAACGCCAAGGGGCAGTTTGAGGGCATATGGATACTTTTCTTTGTGCTCATCCCGATGATTGGCGGTTCGCTTATCGGTCAGGCGGTTGTCAGCAACAAGGGTGCGACATTCATAAACGAGACGAGCGGTCAGACGGAGTATATTCCGACGGGCAATATATTCCTTGTCGGCGCGATTATAATAGCGTTGTCCGCAATTCCGTTTATTCTTACTGCGAAGCACCACAGACAGCGTGTTCTGAGCGAAAAAACGGAGGCATAACAAATGAAAATTGCCGACGAAAATATCATAAATCTGATAAGTTCGTCGGCACTTAATAATGTCGATTGCTTTATTACGCCCGACGGCTCCCCCACTGCAGCTGAGCTTCTGACGGCGGCTGAGGCGATTGACGGAAAAACAGCAATAATAATTCCCGGAACACGGAGTCTCTCGGGGATTTTTTTGTCTGTCGGTGACGATTACGGCACAAAGGAAGCATTTAACAAAAAAGTGTCATTCTGTCCGTCACATTTTTTATCGAGCCCTGAAATGTGGCATGAGTTCGACAAAAACAATATAAATCATTTTATAATAACAAATGCCGAGCTTATAAAGCGGACCGAATACGGCTTTTCGAGGGACTTAAAACGCTTTTTCGACTTAAGGGCGAGTGTTAAAAATCACATAAATCTGACTGCGATTTTCTCCTGCGCGGCTTTTTTGAACGAAGAAAAAACAGTGTCGCTTTTCGGCGGCAGAGAAGCAATTGCCGTCGGGTCTTTTATACCGAAGCTAAGCGGACTTAAGTCAGGAGATTTTAACGCAAAGCTTATGTTAGTCGACAACAGGCTGAAAATGATTTCAAGAGGAGCGGTTATCTGCCCCACAAGGCGTGAAGCGGAGATTGTATCCGATTTTCTCAGACGAAAAAATATTCAGAACGTACTTTTTCACGGCGGAATTGACGACAAAAAGAAAAGGCAGACACTGATTTATCTGTCTGAAGGCGAGCCCATTCACATTGTCGCGACAAAAAGCATTTTTAAGTTTGCTCCGTTCCTGCCGGATTATGACGTTCTGTGCTTTGGTCTGCCGTACTCCGTATCGCACGCCGCACGCATTCTGTCACTGACGCACGGCAAATCGGACAAGCTTGACTGCATTTTCACCCCGGATGATATTTCTCTCATGCAGCGGCTGAGCATCGGCTACGCAAAAGAAAGCTGCCCGGAGCACGCCGACCTCTTTGCGGCATACAGGGCAAAGGCCCTGGCGGAAGTGATAAGGCTTATTATCGGGTAAAAGGGCTATTTGTTCTTATTTTGTTCAGATAACGATTTTCATCTTTCTGCGTACAGTCAATAAAATCTGTACGCGGTTTTTCTGTGCCTGCGCTTCCGATAAAACACAATACATATGAAAAGCTTAGCAGTAAATAAATTTGAATTACCCCCTGCAATACAGATATAAATACCTCACGATAATACTGTTACGACAAATTAGATTATCACTTAAATGACATTCGGCGGAGAAGCTTATTGCCTCCCCGCCGATTTATTCTTATGATTCCGATTTTTTCTTTTTTCTGTTCCTGACAATAACAACTGTCAAGGTGACAAGTGAAGCTAAAAACAAAACTGTCAGCAGAACATTGAAAACATATTCTGTCTGCATTGACGTGACGACAATATCGGCACCGGGGTCGCCCGCTTTTCTTTCACTGTTCGCCGGTGCGAGAAGGCACATTGAAAAATTACCGCTCGTTTTCTTGAACATCGGACTTTCACAATAGTATGAAAACATTCCCTGCTCGGCACGGGCCAAATCGGTGTATGACGAAATCGTCTTTACAACAGCGTCTCCGGAATAAACATTTTCGGAATAAAATCCGTCTTCACCCTTTACAAAACTTTTATTACTGTACCCGACATTTACCATAACTTCACCCGGATATAAAGATAAAGTCTTGCCGTATGACATATAAACACAGACCATTTTGCCGATATATTTATCATTATCGGTATCCGTAATATCAAATGTAATTACCGTCAGCTCGGAAGTCTTTGACGGAGAGTAAGAAGCCTCCTGTATCGACATATTTTCTATTTTATTGTTACCGACAACGGAAGCCAGCTTTTTTATTGAGTCTTCGCTGATTAAAGAGAACATATCCTGCGGAAAATCATTTTCGGCAAGCTTCTCTGCCGCATCGCAGACCTCTGCATCGGGTTCATAACCGAAAACGGATGTGTCAAGCTCTAACGCAAAAGAATTAAAGGTAAATAAAAGAACAAAAATTGTAGCGGTCAGAAATATCGATATCGGTTTTCTGGTTTTCATTTAATTCACCTCAATTCATTGAAAAGAAAAATACAAGCTGTTTGATGCGGATAGGTAATCACATCCTCGATCCCAAGAAACACTAATTCCAAAATCATTGGTTGAAAAACCCAACCCGGTTATCGGCAAATAAGAATGGACATACTCAACATTCAGTTCACTTGAAAAACCATTGCCCTTAACAATAGAGCGTCGTGGTTCAAGCAAAATTATCATTGCTCCGCCAACATACTTTTTTAATGCCTTTAAGTCTGTGTAATGTCCCAAACCACCTTGTGAAGCCATTGCCAAAGTATTGTATTCTTTATACACAGTCCATTCATCCG
>CAVFUV010000123.1:0-6414 GCA_963625735.1 bacterium | reverse complement strand
TTTGCCGCAATCCGTCCGGATGTCGTTCTTCATGCCGCCGCACATAAGCATGTTCCGCTTATGGAAAAAAGCTGTACCGAGGCAATAAAAAACAACGTGCTCGGAACATACAACACGGCAAACGCCGCCGAAAAATACGGTGTCGAAAAGTTTGTTCTGATATCGACAGATAAGGCGGTAAATCCCACAAATGTAATGGGTGCGTCAAAGCGTATGTGTGAGATGATAATTCAGTGCCGCTCTGACAGCAGGACAAAATTTGTTGCCGTTCGCTTTGGTAATGTCTTAGGCTCAAACGGCTCGGTTATACCGCTGTTTCGCAGGCAGATAGAAGAGGGCGGACCTATTACCGTTACCGATAGACGCATTATCAGATATTTTATGACAATTCCCGAGGCGGCACAGCTTGTGCTTGAGGCCGGAGCTATGGCAAAACGCGGCGAGCTGTTTGTGCTTGATATGGGCAAACCCGTAAAAATATACGATCTTGCCGTGAATATGATAAAGCTTTCCGGGCTTGTGCCGAACGAGGACATAAAAATAGAGGAAATCGGACTTCGCCCGGGCGAAAAGCTGTATGAAGAGCTGCTTATCGAGAGTGAAACTCTTTCGAAAACCGAAAACGATCTTATATTTGTCGAACATGACAGTCCCTGCACACGCGGTGAAGTGGACGAAAAAATAAGACTTCTCACTGATGCCGCCGTTAACGGCACATCCGACAATGTGCGTGCAGCCCTCAAGGCAACCGTCCCCACATTCATGGATGCTGACGCTGTAAACGGCACTGCGCTTAAAGAAAAGATTGTCTGACCGTAGTTGTCAGCCAAAACAAAGGAATACTCAAAAAAACAAAGCGTTGAAGATTTTTTATCTTCAACGCTTTAACTATGCCTTTTAAATTTGTTTTTCAATATGAAATCGTGCAAAAAATCTGCGAAGCTTTATAAATCAAGTCCGCAGGACTTCCGAAACTGCTCCTTGCTCCTTGCTCACTTCAGCCGTCGCTGTTTACACGAATTTTACATACACTGCAATCTTTATTTTACGATTTCACCCATCGTGCCTGCGGGTGCAAGTACGGCATTTGACTCATCGGTGTCAATATGCATTGCGAGGGCGAACTTTTCGCTGACTCTTACAACAACATCACCGAAGATGAGTGAACGCTCGGGGGAGTCGATTTTTACGTTGACAATGTCCTTGTCCTTTACGCCGAACTGCTCCGCGTCTGCGGGGGTCATGTGAATGTGACGCTTTGCGACAATAACGCCTTCGCTTATCTCAACTTCACCCTTGGGGCCGACAAGCTTGCAGGGAGCGGAACCGGCAACGTCGCCGGACTCTCTTACAACGGCGGGAACACCGAGTGTTCTTGCGTCGGAAGCGGAAATCTCAACCTGGTTTGCGCTTCTTTCGGGCCCTAAGATTGAAACTGCGGGGAACTGACCCTTGGGGCCGATAACCGCAACTCTCTCGTTGCATGCGAACTGACCGGGCTGGGAGAGGTCTTTTTTCTTTGTAAGCTCATAGCCCTCACCGAAAAGCACATGGAGTGCTTCTTTTGTTACGTGTACGTGACGGGCAGATGTTTCTACGATAAATTTGTTTGCCATTTTGTTTTCCTCCGTTATTTTGTGTCAATGCAAGTATACAACCGCCGGAACGGTTTTACAAGCTAAATTTTCATTTTAAATTCAATTTTCGTTTGCCGGAAAATTGTCGGAGAGGGGTCGGAGGTCGGGGAACAAGGAAGACACTGCGTGTCTTGGATTGTACGGCTTCGCATGATGTGGGCTTTTGGGGCGTTGCCGGGCTTTGCCTCGCCTTGCTCGGCATTCGGCTCGTCACTGTCCACTGACCACCGGCCACTGATCACTGAGAACTGTTCACGCATGAACAGTATTCTTGACAAAATTTATCAAAAAGAGTCAATTTTTTCGGAATAATTGTAGACGAAAAAAAATTAGTGTGGTATAATCATCGGGTGTACAATCATGTCGGCAGGTGTTTTTGCCGATTGCATTGTTAAAAATTTATCAAAAATACACATATTCCATATGGAGGAAAACAAAGAATGCAGAAAAAAATCAGCAAGCTTCCCTTTAAGGGCACTGCCGAACAGGAAAAGCTTCTCCGCACCGCAATTGCGAACGCAAACGGCGACAAAAGCCGTCTTATGGCGGTAATGCAGGACGCACAGGGCATTTACGGATATCTTCCTTACGAGGTTCAGGTCATGATAGCCGAAGGGCTTGATGTACCCCTTGAGAAAGTTTACGGCGTTGCCACATTCTATGCACAGTTCGCACTGTCCCCCAAGGGCGCAAACAATATTTCCGTCTGCCTCGGCACGGCGTGCTATGTTAAGGGCTCCGACAAGGTTCTCGAAAAGATTACCGAGGTTCTCGGAATCGAACCCGGCGAATGCACCGATGACGAAAAGTTCAGCCTTGAGGCGTGCCGCTGCATAGGCGCATGCGGTCTTGCTCCCGTTATGACAATAAATGACGAGGTTTACGGCAGACTTACCGCAGACATGATCCCCGGTATTCTCGCAAAATATCAATAATCCTTTTTCGGTGGGGTGATAATCCATGAAAATAAAAGAGCTTAAGGAGCTGCTCGATGCCGAGCTTGTTTTCGGGGAAGAGTATCTCGATAAAGACGTTCACTCCGCTTGCGGCAGTGATATGATGAGCGACGTGCTTGCGTACGTAAAGGATCAGGCCGTTCTGCTCACGGGACTTGTAAATTCGCAGGTTATACGCACTGCCGATATGATGGACATGATATGCATTGTTTTCGTTCGCTCCAAGTGTCCCACGCCCGAGATGATTGAAATAGCGAAAGAAAGCGGCATAGCAATACTGTCCACAAAAAGACGTATGTTTGAGGCATGCGGAATACTCTTCTCAAACGGACTCGGCGGTTCAAAATCATGAGTGACTGCATAAAGTTCCACTTTGACGTTGACGGCGAAAACTTTGTTTCTGCGGGGCAGGCGTCCGTGCAGGTCAAGAAAAATCTTCGCCAGCTGGGGCTTCCCCCGGAAGTTATACGTCAGCTGTCCATTGCCATGTACGAGGGCGAAATCAACATGGTTATACATGCGGGCGGCGGCGTTGCCGATGTCACGGTGTACGAAGACAGAGTAGAGATAGTTCTGACCGACCACGGTCCCGGCATAGCGGATATTGATCTTGCGATGCAGGAGGGCTATTCCACGGCTACCGAATCGGTTCGCGCTTTGGGCTTCGGTGCAGGTATGGGTCTGCCGAACATGAAGCGTTACACGGACGAAATGACAATTGACTCCGTTGTAGGAGAGGGAACCACCATAAAAATGTGCGTCTACCTTAACAGATAACAGGGTGATAAAGTGAATTCATACAGACACTCGGTTGTACTCGATATCGATAAGTGTACCGGCTGTACTACCTGTGCCAGGCACTGCCCGACCGAGGCCATCCGAATAATTGACAAACACGCCGAAATAAACACCGACCGCTGTATTGACTGCGGCGAGTGCATAAGAGTGTGTCCGCACAAGGCAAAGCGTGCGATGTGCTCCAAGCTTGAGCATTATATGCACTATAAATGGAAAATCGCCTTGCCCGCACCCGCCCTTTTCGGACAGTTCAACGGACTTGAGGATGTGGACGATGTTTTGCAGGGGCTTCTTGATATCGGCTTTGACGATGTCTATGAGGTTGCAAAATCAGCCGAGCTTGTGTCCGCCTATACACGGCTTTATCTTAAGGCGGAGGGCATAAAAAAGCCCGTCATAAGCTCCGCGTGTCCTGTTATCTCCCGTCTTATTTCAATCAGATTTCCTTATCTTAAAGATAACATATTACCCATTCTGCCTCCGATGGAGATTGCCGCCATTGAGGCACGCAAGAAGGCAAAGGCCGAGCATCCGGAATTGACGGATGACGACATTGCCGTGTTCTTTATCTCACCGTGCGCCGCAAAGGTAAGCTACATCCGAAACGGCTACGGCGACTACAGGAGCAACATAAACGTCGTTGTGTCGTTAAGCGAAATATATTTTCTGCTTCTCGGTGCGATGAAACGAGGCAACAATCCCGAAATTACATCCGAAGCCGGCATGATAGGCATAGGGTGGGCTTCCACCGGCGGCGAGTCATCAGCCATTCTCAACGACAGCTATCTGTCTGCGGACGGCATCGAAAACTGCATAGCCGTTCTGGATGCCATGGAAAACGGCAGTATCCCCAAGCTTGAATTTGTCGAGCTTAACGCCTGCATAGGCGGCTGCGTCGGCGGTGTCATGACGATAGAAAATCCGTTTATCGCAAAGACACGTCTGCAGACGGTGCGAAGATATATGCCCGTTTCCAAAAACTTTCTGACTCCCGGCAATAACTATATTCCCGAAGAATTTCTAACGGATTCACTGCCGTCATATACTCCGATTTCACGACTCAGCGACTCCATGAGCGAGTCAATGCGGATGATGGCGAGCATACAGCAGTTAAAAGACAGTCTGCCCGGTATCGACTGCGGCGCGTGCGGAAGCCCGACGTGCAGAGCGTTTGCCGAGGATGTCGTAAAGGGTATGGCAGGAGTAAAAAGAAAGTGCATAGTCAGCGAACAGCGTAAGGCACAGAAAACGGAGGACAGCGAAAATGACGGTTAAGGAGCTTTCTCGGAACTGCGGTTTTTCCGTTGTCAGTCTGCCCGACCCCGACAGACAAGTCAGTGGATGTTATATAGGCGACCTGTTAAGCTGGGTCATGGGCAGAGCACAGGCGGATAACGCGTGGATAACCATAATGAGCAATATGAACATTGCCGCCGTTGCCGCACTGTCGGATGTCGCCGTTATAATTCTTGCCGAAGGCGTAACGCTCGAACAGAATGTAATCGACACCGCAAACGCCAAAAGCATAAATATTTTATCAAGCACACTTCCCGCATACGAAACAGCCGAAAAGCTGTTCGGCAATGTCTGATAAAATGAACAGATACTACTACGATTTTCATATTCACTCGTGTCTGTCCCCGTGTGCGGATGACGATATGACACCCAACAACATTGCCGGAATGGCGGTGCTGGCGGGGCTTAATGTCGTGGCGCTCACAGACCACAATTCCGCTAAAAACTGCCCCGGATTTTTTGCGGCGGCAAAGAAGAACGGAATTATACCGATAGCCGGCATGGAGCTTACCACAAACGAGGATATACACGTTGTGTGCCTTTTCAAAAATCTCGAAAACGCACTGTTGTTTGACGAATACGTTGACGCTCACCGCATGAAGGTGCCGAACAGAATCGACATTTTCGGCGAACAGCTTATAATGAACGGCGATGACGAAATCGTCGGCAGAGAAGATTATTTTCTTCCGGCGGCTTCCGAAATATCCGTTGACAGCGTCCCCGAAATCGTCGGAAAATTCGGCGGCATATGCTACCCGGCACACGTTGACAGACCCGCAAACGGCATAATAGAGACGCTCGGAACATTCCCCGATACTCCCGGATTTAAGTGTGCGGAGTTTTATGACAACGATAAAACGGATGACTGTAAAATCAGATATCCCGAGCTTTGCTCCCGCAGAATACTGGTGTCATCGGACGCTCATCACCTGTGGGACATAAGGGACAAATCGGCATATTTTGATATAGACGATGAACCGTATTCGAGTGCACGTGTCCGTGAAGAAATTTTCCGTATGCTGGAGGGATAAAAGTGAAAGAGCTGTCGCTTAACATTCTCGATATCGCGAAAAATTCCGTAAAGGCAAACGCCGACACGGTCAGAATCGAGATTGACGAAACAGACGAGACACTTGAGATTATCATTTCCGACAACGGATGCGGCATGACAAAAGAGCTGCTCGAAAGCGTGACCGACCCGTTTACCACAACACGCACCACAAGAAAGGTCGGGATGGGCATTCCGCTTTTCAAGATGGCTGCGGAAATGACAGGCGGCACGTTCAACATAACGTCACGCTGCAGAAATGAATTTCCCGATAATCACGGCACCGTGACGTCGGCTCTGTTTTATAAAAAACACATAGATTTTACGCCGCTCGGCGATATTGTGTCGAGTGTCACAACGCTTATTCAGGGTTCGCCCGACATTCACTGGGTGTTCAGACATAAAACACCGAATGGCGAAACAGAGCTTGACACGGCGGAGATTAAAGCCGTTATTGGCGATATATCGCTTGCCGAGCCGGAGATACTGGTGTGGATAAAGGGGAATCTGGAAGAACAGTATGAGGCAATTGGCAGTTAGCAATTAGCAATGAACAATTGGAAAAAGTGGCCAGTATCCAGTGGCCAGTGGCCAGAGGCTGAGGAAAACGCCGAGGCGTTTTGGATTATAAAGCTTCGCAAGAGGCGTAGCTTATAATCCAAGACACGAAGTGTCTTCC
>CAVFUV010000122.1:0-6424 GCA_963625735.1 bacterium | reverse complement strand
TCGTAACTGTTAGTTTTTTACGAACTTTATTTGTCCAAAAAACTTGACAGGTTCATGGAGTTTTCCTCCTGCGAAGCTCTATAATCCAAGACACGCAGTGTCTTCCTTAGTCACCGGCCACCGGATACTGGCCACTGGCCACTTTTCCGGTGCTCCTTGCCAACTGAAAAGAATCGAAAAAAGGTAATATACAATGAAAACACAAATATACAAAATCACAGACATAACGTCCCAGGCGAATGACATATCCTCCGCCGCTTCGGTCATAAAGAAAGGTGAAATAGCCGTCTTCCCAACCGAAACGGTTTACGGGCTCGGTGCGAACGCATTAGACGGAGAAGCCGTAAAAAAGATATTCGAAGCCAAGGGCAGACCCGGCGACAATCCGCTTATAGTTCATATTACGGAAATTGACGAATGGCGGCCGCTTGTCAGGGAGTTGCCCGAAAAGGCGATAAAACTTGCCGAAAAATACTGGCCCGGTCCTCTTACAATGATTTTGCCGAAGAGCGATATTATCCCTTTGGAAACATCGGGCGGGCTTGACACCGTGGGCGTTCGCTGTCCGTCACACCCCATAGCACGGGCGTTTATAAAGGCGGCGGGTGTTCCGATTGCGGCACCGAGCGCGAATATTTCGGGCTTTCCCTCCCCCACCGCATTTCAGTATGTATATGATGATATGTTCGGTCGTGTTCCGGTGCTTATTGACGGCGGCGACTGCGATTTCGGAATTGAGTCAACCGTCATAACGCTTGCGACACCTGTTCCCAGACTTCTGCGACCCGGTGCGGTAACACTCGAAATGCTCAAAAATGTACTGGGTGACGTTGACGTTGACGAAGCGGTTCTGAAGCCCCTCGCGAAGGGTGCGACTGCCGCCTCTCCGGGCATGAAATACAAGCACTACTCCCCCAAAGCCGATATTACAATAGTTAACGGTTCGCTTGACGATTTCGCAAAATATGTAAATTCTCATTTAACCGATGCCGACTTCACACTCGTTTTTGAAGGTGAAGAAAACGCCACGCCCCTTCCCTGTGTCACAATGGGACTTAAAGACGACTCCCTCTCACAGGCACACCGACTTTTTGACGCTCTTCGTGAGCTTGACGACAACGGCGCGCACAAGGTATTCGCCCGCTCCCCGTCAACAGAAGGCGTAGGTCTGGGAGTGTGCAACAGGCTTTATAGGGCGGCAGGGTTTAAGATAATCAGCAATTGAAATCAGTGGACAGTGACCAGTGACCAGTGATCAGTGACCAGTGAGCGGTAGTTTCTGACTACACTGCTTATGTTGAATTTGCATGGCTTCATTGCCTTAAAAAACCAAATTTCAACATACAACTAATCTTTTGCGAAGCTATATAAATCAAGTCCGCAGGACTTCCGACACTGGATACTGGCCACCGGATACTGGATACTTGATTCTGAATACTGTCAATGTTTTTCATAAGAGGTGATATCTTGTCAAAAGCTAAAATTATAGGAATTTCCGGCTGTTCCGGGTCCGGAAAAAGTACAGTCTGTGACTTGCTTAAAGCCGACGGAGCGTATATAATAGACGCGGACGAAGTTTCACGCAGGGTCGTTGAGCCCGGCACTCCGACACTAAAAAAACTTGCCGACAGATTCGGCGAGGATATTCTGAACGTCGACGGCACATTAAACAGACATCTTCTTGCCGACCGCGCGTTCTCGAACGAAAAAAACACAAAGGCACTCACGAACATTACTCATTTGGCAATATTGAACATTATAGTCCGTGAAAAAAATGCCAATCTTTCTTCTTATAACTACATTATTCTTGACGCTCCCCTGCTTTTTTCTTCAAAGCTTTACAGACTGTGCGACTTAACGGTTCGTGTCTGCGCGCCGAAGCAGGTCTGCATATCAAGAATAATAAAAAGAGACAGCATTACGCCGAAACAGGCATACCAAAGACTTAAGGCACAGACGAAAGAAATAAAACTTTCAAAAAAAGCCGACATAATAATACGCAATTACTCTCCGTACAAGCTTACGGATGAAATAAAAAAGATATTTTAATCGGGAGGTCTGAATTATGACAGCTGCAGAGCTTAAAAATTCACTTTTCTACAAAAACGAAAACTCATTCAAAATAATGAGTGAAGCGGATGCCAAGGCGGCATACGACTTCTGCGAGGAGTACAAGACATTTCTTGACGAAGCAAAAACAGAGCGTGAAGCCGTATCAAAGGTAGTTGAGCTTGCCAAGGCCAACGGCTACACAGAGTTCCGCCCCGGCACATTCTATACCGAAGGCACAAAGGTTTATTACAACAACCGCGGCAAATCGATAATTCTTGCCGTTATAGGCAAGCGTGAGCTGTCCGACGGCGTAAAGATTGCCGCCGCACACATCGACTCCCCCAGACTTGACCTTAAGCAGAATCCCCTTTATGAAGACAACGGTCTCGCAATGTTCAAAACTCACTATTACGGCGGAATAAAGAAATATCAGTGGACGGCAATTCCGCTTTCACTTCACGGCGTTATCGCGAAGAAGAACGGCGAAAAGGTTACCGTTAAAATCGGCGAGGACGACGGCGACCCCGTATTTGTCGTATCCGACCTTCTTCCCCACCTTGCGACCGAGCAGATGAAAGAAACTCTTGCCGCTGGCGTAAAGGCGGAGAAGCTTAATATCTTAGTCGGCAGCCGTCCGTTTGACGACAGCGATGAATCCGACAATATAAAGCTTAACATAATGAACATTCTTCACGAGAAGTATGACATTACAGAAGCCGATTTCCAGAGTGCGGAGCTTGAGATTGTTCCCGCTTTCAAAGCCAAGGACGTGGGTCTTGACCGCTCCATGATAGGCTCATACGGTCACGATGACAGAGTATGCGCCTACCCCGCTCTTATGGCAATTCTCGATACAGACACACCCGAATACACCTGCGTAACCGTTCTCACCGACAAGGAAGAGATAGGCTCCGAGGGCAACACGGGACTTAATTCTTCTTATCTTAAATATTTCATAGCCGATCTTGCGACTGCCGCCGGACTTGACCCGTGGACGGTTCTGAGTGCTTCTCAGTGTCTCTCGGCTGACGTTAACTCCGCTTTTGACCCCAATTACGCCGATTCCTTTGACGGCAAAAACGCAAGCTATGTCAACAAGGGCGTATGCATCTGCAAATACACCGGTTCAAGAGGCAAATCGGGCGCTTCGGACGCGAGTGCGGAGTTCCTCGGCAAAATCCGCAACATTCTCGACAATGCCGGTGTCTGCTGGCAGACAGGCGAGCTCGGCAAGGTAGATCTCGGCGGCGGCGGAACAGTCGCAAAATATGTCGCGTCTCTTGACATTGAGGTTGTTGACATAGGTGTGCCCGTTCTTTCAATGCACGCCCCCTACGAAGTTGTCGGCAAAGCCGATGTCTATGCGGCGTACAGGGCGTTTTCTGAATTTTTCAAATCATGAAAAATTCAGAAAACAATTAACAATTAAAAATTAACAATGTCGGAAGTCCTGCGGACTTGGATTTATAAGCTGACTCAAAAATAAACCTCGATTTCACAAAAAAGTTTATTTTCGGCGAAGCTATATAATCCAAGACACGCAGTGTCTTCCGACCCCCCCCGACCTCCGGTCCCTAACCTGCCAATTTAACCCGCTTTTCCAACTATAATAGAGGTAACCCAACTGTCATGCTTATTTCAGCTCTTTCCCTCTCCTCCGGTGCCTTCATTCTGCCGTCGTCAATTGTCGATGACGGGCTCAAGACCGTGTCCGGAAGCTTTTTAAAAGTCATTTTATATGTGTTCAAAAACATTTCGAGCCCGATTGACGCACAGGATATTTCCGATAAAACCGGGCTTGATGTCGGCGAAGTAAACGATGCTCTTTACTTTTGGAAAGAAAAGGGTCTTTTAAGCGACGGCGAATTAAGTGAACAAATAATTGCAACTCCCGAGCCTGTTAAAAAGACCGAGAAAACAATGCCGGCGACAATTATTGAAGCTGTCACAACACCCGCGAAGCCAAAAAAAAGCATCACTGAGCCTTCACGCCTCACACACAAAGAGATAGCCGAGCGGCTTAATGATTCCGAAGAAATCAGGGTGCTTCTTCGTGAGTGCGCAAACAAATTAGGGTCGTTTGACGACAGCTATTCATCATCGCTTATTCTTCTTCATGACTATTACGGGCTGCCGACTGAGGTTATACTGGTGCTTCTGGAGCTTGCCGATATATCGGGAAAGCCCCGCAATATGAACTATATTTACAAGGTCGGGCAGAACTGGTCAAACCGTGAAATTCTGACGCTTGAGGATGCCGACGCCGAGCTTAAGCACATTCAGTCACAGAACGCCTATTGGAAGGACTTCTGCGAAATCACGGGCTTTAACAAGCTAAAACCCACGCAAAGTCAGAGTGATATGCTCACGAAGTGGATAGAGAGATATCACTTCTCAATGTCAATGCTCTCGTGTGCTTATGAAGAAATGAGCAAGCGTACGGACGGCACAAGCTTTTCATACATGGACAAAATTTTGACAAAATGGTACAACGAAAAAATTGACACTCCCGACAAGGCGAGGGACGCAAATCAAAGATTTTTCGAAGAGACGGCACAGAAAATCGCCGCCTCGAAAAAGAAAAAAGCAGGACCTTCCGGCACTGCATCCACAGAAAATTATCAGACACCCGCATCATATGATATAGAAGCCGCAACGCAGAAAGCAAAAACATCCGTACCCACACTTAAAAAGAAGGAGAAACGCTGATGTCATACACAAAAGAAATGATAGACGCTGCATCGGGTGAAATTTTAGCACGCAAGACACGTGCCGAAAACACAGCCGAAGAGCATCGCAGAAAATTTGCCGAGACAGAACCCGTATTCAACGAGTATCAACGTGCTCTTATAATGGCGGTCAGAAGTGCCGTAAACGCAATAGGCAAGTCAAGCAAAAACGCCGCCGATATTCTTGAGGAGCAGAAAAGACTGAGCCTTGAAACGCAGGAAAATATCCGCAAGCTGCTTAAAAAGCATGACCTGCCCGAAAATTATCTTGAGCCGGACTATACATGCAAAAAGTGCAGTGACACGGGCTTTGTCGACGGAAAAATGTGCGACTGTTTTAAGGAGCTTCTAAAGAAAAATGTATATACTGAAGCAAAGAAAATTTCTCCGCTGAGTTTTTGCCGCTTTGAGGATTTTTCTCTTGACTATTACCCGACGGAGACAAACCCCGAATACGGCTGTTCACCCCGTGAGAGAATGGCGGATATTCTGGCGTTCTGCAAGGGCTATGCCGCCGATTTTGACACTTCTTCACAGAGCATTCTGATGGCAGGGGAGACTGGTCTCGGAAAAACACACCTGTCACTCTCAATTGCAGGTGAAGTCATAAACAGAGGTTATACGGTTGTATATAATTCCGCGCAGAATATTTTTACGGAGCTTAACAGAGAGCATTTCGGCAAGGGTGACCCGTCATTCGGCTATGAAACGCTTCTGCTTGACTGCGACCTGCTTGTTATGGACGACCTTGGCGCGGAGTTTTCGACATCGTTTACACATTCCGCGCTTTATAACATTATAAACACACGCATTAACAGCTCCTTACCCACGATTATCAGCACAAACTATTCACTTAAAGAGATAGAAGAAAAATACACACGTAGGATTTCATCCAGAATAATAGGCGAGTACGCAATACTTAATTTTATAGGACGTGACATTCGCCAGCTTAAGAACGAATAAAATGAACGAAAACAATTTCAGACACGACACAGGCGAGAGAATCACCTATTACAGAAAGCTTGCCGGGCTTACACAGTCCGCGCTTGCCGAAAAAATAAATTATTCCGATAAAGCAATATCAAAATGGGAGAGAGGAGAGTCACTCCCCGATGTATTTGTGATAATGCGTCTGTCGGAGCTTTTCGAGATTACCCCGAACGAGCTTCTGGGCGTAAAAGAAAACCAACCCGACACCGATTCACTGGCTGCCGAGCTTAACAAAAGAAAAAAAATAAAGCATATAATGGTGACCATACTCTCGGTACTTCTTGTATGGTTTGTGGTCGCCGTCGCTTTCTTTATATGTGATCTTATAATAAACAACTTTCGGGGACAGGACGAAAAAAGAATTGCTCTTATGTTTCTGTACGCCGTGCCCATTTCATTTATAGTGCTTACGGTTTTTTCGGCTATATGGGGACGCCACTGGATGCAGGCGGCATCCGTCAGCGGCATACTGTGGGGACTTGTGGTATCATTTATCGTATCAATGCAGACATTCGGCATGCTTCAAAAATACTCCGGTGCGGTATATATCGCGGCGGCTGTGTTTCAGGTGCTGATTGTTCTGTGGTTTCTGATGCGAAAGCTGATAAGAAAAAAAGTTAGCAAATAAGGGGCCGGGGGCCAGGGGTCAGGGG
>CAVFUV010000121.1:0-6456 GCA_963625735.1 bacterium | reverse complement strand
GTGTCTTTCCTTCCCCGCCCCCCGACCCCCGGTCCCCGGCCCCTTGGAAAAGACAAAAGCTCCGGTGCAATTTCTTGCCCGAAGCTCTGCTGCGAATGCATATAGAAAAAAAGAGAAAGGGGGATGTAAGAACCCTGTCCGTTCTTACAGTGCACAGTATATACTATTCGTCTTAAATAAGTCTTAAAGCTTCGAAAATATCAGTCTTCAATTGCCGCCTTACGGGTATTTACTTCATGGAAGAACTCAACATCGAACTTCTTTGTTCTGTCATAGTTATATGCGCCGTTCTGCTCCTGCTCAACATCGGTAAGCTGAGTATAGCAGAAGCCCATAATCTTGGGGCAGTCGAGAATGGCGTCGGTAAGCCCCTTATAACGGGTCTTGTACTCTTCCTCCGTCTTGGGAGCGTCGCCGTAGCCCCATGCGGAACCGCCTTCCTTGGTGCTCCATTTTATGCCGCCGTACTCGCTTATGAATACGGGCAGGTCACCGGGATATTTCTGACGGCTTGACCAGTTGTCGATAATATTCTCGTCTTCAAAACGCTTGATTGAAGCAGTGAATTTATCGGGCTTCTGCTCGTAGTCGTGATAGTCGTAAATATCGGTAACAACATGGAAGTTGCCGCTTGTGTCAATGCACGGACGGGTATTGTCAACCGCCTTTGTGATACTGTAAATTGACGAGAGAAGCGGATTGAACTGCTGACAGCCGTGCTGATCCCATGTCTCATTGAACGGACACCAGCCGATGATTGACGGATGGTTAAAGTCACGCTCAAGCTCATTGAGCCACTCGGGCAGGAACGAATAAATGCTGTCGGGACGTGTGTGGTCAAGACCCCAGTTCGCGTACTCGCCCCATACAAGATAGCCTTCCCTGTCGCAGTGATAGAGAAAACGCTCCTCAAACACCTTCTGATGAAGTCTTGCGCCGTTGAAGCCGAACGCGAGCGAGAGCTTTATGTCATTATGAAGAGCCTCATCCGAGGGGGCTGTATAGATGCCGTCCGGGTAAAAGCCCTGATCGAGAACAAGACGCTGAAATACGGATTTGCCGTTGAGCATGAATTTGAGTCCGTCAAACCAAATGTTTCTGAGACCGAAATATGTTTTTATTTCATCCTCGCCGAATTTAATTGTGACATCATAAAGACGGCCTGCACCGACTTCCCATAAATGTGTCTCTTTAAGCTTAATCTCACAGGCAAAGTTGCCGGCGGCAGAGTCAATGTGAGCCGTGCCCATATCGGCATTTTCGTAGGAAGCGGCGATATCAAGATCAGCCGTGCCGTGAAGAGTGCCGGTTACCGTGACACTGCCGTTTTTGTAATCGGGGAAGAACTTGAAGGACTCAACATAAGTCTTGGGCATAAACTCAAGCCATACAGTCTGCCATATACCCGTTGTGCGAGTATAGTCACAGCCGTGTGAATAATACTCCTCGCTCTGCTTGCCGCGGGGAATAAGAGGACAGCGAGTGTTATCCTCGCAATTGACGACAACAGTGTTTTCGCCCTCGTTTACAAAATCGGAAATATCAAACGAGAACGACACATAGCCGCCCTTGTGACTGCCGACCTTTTTGCCGTTGATGTATACAATCGTTTCATAGTCTGCCGCACCGAAATGGAGAACCGTGCGGGAGCTTGCCTGCTCTGAGGTAAGATTAAATGTGCGTCTGTACCATACGCCGTAGATAAAATCCTTGCAGCCGATGCCCGACAGCTCGGACTCGACACAGAACGGTACTGTAATTTTCTTGTCAAAAGCATCGGCACTTTCGTAAATTTTGCGTGCCGCACCGCTTTTGCCGTTGTCGAAGCAGAAATCCCACTGTCCGTTAAGATTCTGCCAGTTTTTTCTCTCAAATTGAGGCTTCGGATGTTCGGGTCTCGGAATTGCCATTTTTTTCTCTCCCTTATACTGTAACTTATCAAAAAATTTTATACACAACGCAAAGTGAGCAAGGAGCAAAATGCAAGTGTGGAGTTTGGAGTGTGGAGAGTGGAGTTATTTCACCACTTGCGAAGCATTATATCCAAGGCACGCAGTGCCTTCCTTATATCACCCCGGCCCCTGACCTCCGACCCCCGGTCCCTAATTGTCATTTGCCGATTGCCGGCTTACTGCCTACTCAAGCTGCGTATGTTTCACAAAAGCTATTAATAAAAAGTTGCCACCTGCTCCTCGGGAGCTTCTGCGGGGGTAAGATTTTTTACATTGAAAACAGGTCCTATTCTGCCGTAAAGACGGGAGAATTTTATATCTATGTCGGCGGTGACATTGTACCACGCACCGTTTTCGACCTTGAGCTTATCGGGAAGCTTTGACACAAGTCCGCAGTATGTGATATCGGCGGCGCAGCATGTCATAATGTGTCTGCCCAGAACGCACGTTCTCGCAGGGAATTTACTGTCGGTTGCGGCGATAGCCTTAAAGCTGACGGTCTTGCCCTTATACTTTTTCATTTCTTCCGTCAGATCTCTGTAAAACAGAGCATAGTCACGGTCGGCGATTTCTATAAACGAGGCGTTTACATCAAAGGGCAGCGGGTCTTCTATTTCATCGGGTGTAACAGTGCCGTTTTCATTTTCGTAAACTATCTCGGCACGTCTTGTTATCGCACGGACAACCTTATGAAGCTGCATTGTGTCGAAGCCGTCGGGGACACGGTTAAAAATACACGTATCGCAGTCTTTGAGCTTATCGACAACAAGACTTCTCATGTTTGAATTATAATTCATAAATGTGCCGGCATCAAAGAAAAGCATATCCTGATAAGGCACCCAGCCTTCGGGCATTGCGTCATAGAACTGCTGAAGCATCCACATGCCGTTATACTCAACCATGACACGCTCGGCACCGCAGTCCTTCTGAATTTTTTCGAGATTGTCTTCGGTCAGCTCGGACACATCGTCTATAACTTTAATTGTGACATTCTGCCCCGAGAATTTTGAGGGGTCATACCCCTCCTCGCCCTCTTCGCAGACAAGCACAAGTGTTTTTTCACCGGAATTAAAACGGGAATCTTCGAGCGTATCCTGCATGAACATGGTTTTGCCGCTCTCAAGAAAGCCGGTAAAAAGATATACCGGAGTTTCCATATTTTGCACGCTCCTTATGCGCCGAACGCCTTTTTAATGTTTTCTTCGTTGATTTTCGAGCCGATAACGCACAGTCTGCCGATAACGCCTGCACTGCCGTCACGGACATCCGCTTCACCGGGAATATAATCGAAGTGAATCCACTTGCCGTCCGCGCCCTCGACAATGCCCTTGGCACGAAGAATAAAGCCGAATTCCTTTTCATCACAGAGGGAATCGAGGATTTCGTTAAGCTCTTCTTTAGTGAACTTCTTAGTGGTTTCGGTGCCCCAGCTTACGAATACTTCGTCTGCGTGGTGATGATGGTGGTGATCGTGGTCATGACAGCCGCAGGAGCATTCGCCGTCGTGGTGATGGTGATGTTCATGCTCGTCGTCATCGTCATCGTCATCGTCATCGTGATGGTGGTGATGCTCGTGTTCATCATCATCGTCATCGTGATGATGGTGATGCTCGTGCTCGTCATCATCATCGTCATCGTGATGGTGGTGGTCATGGCAGCAGCACTCATCATCGTCATCGTCGTGGTGGTGATGATGGTGATGCTCATGTTCATCATCGTCATCGTCATGCTCATTTTTGAGAAGCTCAATTGCGGCTTCAAGTGTATCCTTACGCTCAATGGCTTCAAGAAGCGTCTTGCCGTCAAGCTGAGAAATAGGCGTTGTTACGATAACGGCGGTAGGATTCTTCTCTTTTACAAGGTCAACAGCCGTTTTAAGCTTATCGGGGGACACGACATCGGCATGGCTCATAATGATTGTGCCCGCATGCTCGACCTGATCATTGAAAAATTCGCCGAAGTTTTTCATATACATCTTACATTTGCCGGCATCGACAACCGTTGTAAATGCATTGAGGATAATTTCATCACTGCCGATATTCTGCACGGCCTTAATAACGTCGGAAAGCTTGCCGACACCCGAGGGCTCAATGATAATTCTGTCGGGAGCAAACTGTGCGAGAACCTTTTTGAGTGCCTCGCCGAAGTCACCGACAAGACTGCAGCAGATACAGCCGGAATTCATCTCGGTAATTTCAACACCGGAGTCTTTAAGGAAACCGCCGTCGATACCGATTTCACCGAATTCGTTTTCGATGAGAACAAGCTTTTCACCCTTGTAGCTGTCGGCGATAAGCTTTTTTATAAGTGTGGTTTTGCCCGCACCGAGGAAACCGGAAAAAATGTCAATTTTTGTCATGTTAATCTACTTCCTTAGATTATTTTCTAACCTATATTTTAACACAAAAGCTTAAATTTACAATATGAAAAAAGTAAAATATCAAAAAAAGTTAGCAGTCGAGGTGACAAAGTGCGAATTTTATGATATACTGAAGGCTGACGGAGGTTTATTATGCGAAATAAGACGAATAAAACAAGCTACATTTTTCTCATTCTGACCGTACTTGTTGCGGTTGTGATATTCTATATGTCATCAAGGGACGCCACTGAGTCGGCGGACATGAGCGGTGCTGTGGTAACGGATATTTTCGGCAGACTTCTCGGACTTTTCGGTGTGGTTCTTAACGACCCCGAGACATTTTCGGTTGTTGACCACATAATAAGAAAGCTTGCGCACTTTTCGGAATACGCCGTTCTGGGTGTCTGTATGACAATCTGTGTAAAAACATTTGACAAGCCGAATTACTTTACAGTCATTCTGACACTGACAAGCTGTTTTCTTTACGCCTGCTCGGATGAATTTCATCAGTATTTTGTGCCGGGTCGCAGTATGCAGTTCACCGACGCAATGATTGACACCGCAGGGGCGGCAACGGGGACAGCGGCAGCACTTGCAATTTTGTTTATAATTCAAATTACAAGTAAAAAGCAAACAAAAATTAGCAACGAATAAGTATCCGGTATCCAGTGACCAGTGGTCAGAAACTAAGGAAGTCCTGCGGACTTGATTTGTAAAGCTTCGCCTCTTGCAAAACTTTAATTACTCGCATTATACATTCACCCCACACTCCACTCTTACAGCACATTTGCACATGCTAAAAAAAGTGAGCAAGGAGCAAGGAGCAGTGAGCAGTAAAGCCTCACTAATAGCGGAGCTTTATAATCAAAGGCACATAGTGCCTTCCGAAATTGTTAATTGTTAATTGTTAATTCTTAATTGTTAATTAAAAAAGCGAGGCAAAGCCTCGCTTTTTTCAGCTATAGAGTTTTGCAAGTCCGCCCTCGCTTGTTTCACGGTAGCGGCAAGAGAGGTCTTTGCCTGTTTCGTACATTGTTTTTATGACAAGGTCAAGTGAGATTTTGCGTGAGTCGGCAAGGAAGTTTGCAAGGTTTACGGCGTTTATCGCACGCATTGCGGCAACGGCGTTTCGTTCGATACACGGTATCTGAACAAGTCCCCGAACGGGGTCGCAGGTAAGCCCCAAGTGATGCTCAATCGCAACCTCGGCGGCATATTCAATCTGCCCGTTGCTCATATGATAAAGCTCGGCAAGAGCGGCGGCCGCCATTGCACATGCTGTGCCGATTTCAGCCTGACACCCGGCTTCCGCTCCGCTTATGGAAGCGTTTGTTTTTATAAGATTGCCGACAACTCCGCCGGCGGCAAGAGCTCGCACTATCTCGTCATCGGAAAAGCCGCGTTTTTTCTGAAAATACATCAGAACAGCGGGCACAACTCCGCACGATCCGCATGTGGGTGCAGTGACGATTTCACCTGCACAGGCGGCATTCTGCTCGCTGACGGCAAAGGCGTAGGCACACACCATACGGTTTTCTTTTGTCTCGGCAGTCTCATCCATATGGCGATTATTGTAAAGCTGTTTTGCTTTACGCTGAACGTGAAGACCGCCGAAAATTTCGCCTTCGGCTTTCAGACCGTCATGCACGGAATGCTTCATACAATCCCATATATCGCTCAGATAATCCCATATCTCCTCACCCTCGCACTCTGCGACATAGTCGGGCAGATGAATTTCACGGTCATCGCAGTATTTTGCTATGTCGGTAAACGAGCGAAGATTATATACGATTCTGGGCTGTTCGGCATTCTCGCCGATTATTCGTATTTCACCGCCGCCGATGCTGGCAACGGTAATTTCTTCCGTCTTGCCGTCACTCAAAACGGAAAAGCACATTGTGTTCGGGTGCGGCAGATCGGTTTTGTTTTCGTCAAAAACAATCTCGGTTTTTATCGGGGACAGCGTCTGCTCGATAATGTAATCCGTGCGGTGTCCCCTGCCGGTTTTGGCAAGAGAGCCAAAGAGTGTTACGGTTATTTTTTCGGCATTGGGGTATTTTGCTTTGATTATAGCGGACGCTTTCTGCGGACCCATAGTGTGCGAGCTTGACGGCCCGACACCGATTTTATACAGTTCCCTTAGTG
>CAVFUV010000120.1:0-6497 GCA_963625735.1 bacterium | reverse complement strand
GCCCTGCGAACTTCAAATCGTACTTTTAGAAACAAATTAATCTTGCAAAGCTTTACAATTCAAAACGCTTCAGCGTTTTCCTTCACTGCTCCTTGCTCCTTTCTCCTTGCTCACTTGTGCAGTCCCACCGGCCCAAATCATCAACATCCGCTTAAATTCTGAATATACTTTTATAAAATCGTGTTGCAATTATTGCCACATTCACCTATAATATAACTTAATAACCATTCTATTTGGTCAGATTTAACGTATTATTTGTTTTGTGGGTGCGGGGCTTGACAATCAGGCTCTGTGAACGTATAATAATTGCATAAATAATACTGAAAAATGAATAAATATACGTACGGAGGGTTCATTCATGAATTTATACGGCAGGGATTTTCTGAAGCTTCTCGATTTTTCGACAGAAGAAATCACAGGGCTTGTCGATCTCGCGAACAAGCTTAAGTTTCAGAAAGAAAAAGGCATTTCTCACAAAATATGCGACGGCAAAAATGTCGCGCTTATATTCGAAAAGACAAGCACACGCACACGCTGTTCTTTTGAAATCGCCGCGAGGGACCTCGGAATGGGCTCGACATATCTTGACCCGTCCGCTTCTCAGATAGGCAAAAAAGAGAGTATGGCAGACACAGCCCGTGTGCTTGCTTCCATGTTTGACGGAATCGAATACAGAGGCTTTGAACAGAGCAGAGTCGAAGAGCTTGCGAAATATTCGAAAGTCCCCGTATGGAACGGTCTTACAAACGAATTCCACCCCACGCAGATTTTAGCCGATTTATTGACACTCAAAGAGCAGTTCGGTGAAGTCAGGGGGCTTAATTTTGTATACATGGGCGACGCACGCTACAACATGGGCAATTCGCTTATGGTCGGCTGCGCAAAGACCGGAATCAACTTCACGGTCTGCGCTCCCGAAAAATATTTCCCCGAGAAGTCACTTATAGACACCTGCAAGGAATTCGCGGACGCAAACGGCTCAACTCTTAAGTTCATAACCGACCCCAAGACGGCCGTAAGCGGTGCAAATGCCGTATACACCGACATATGGGTTTCAATGGGCGAGCCCGAAAATGTATGGGCAGAGAGAATTAACGATCTGTCCGCTTATCAGGTAAACGCCGACACAATGAGCTACGCCGACAAGGATGCAATATTCATGCACTGTCTGCCCTCTTATCATGACTTAAAGACCGAGATAGGCAAGACCATGTGCGAAAAATTCGGCAGAACCGAAATGGAAGTCACCGACGAGGTATTCGAGAGCAAGGCATCCGTTGTGTTCCGTGAAGCCGAAAACCGTATGCATACAATAAAAGCCGTTATGGCGGCTACTCTTTCGGAGGATGATCTTATATGAAAAAAAGGTATCTTGTTCTGTCCGACGGCTCCGTTTACGAGGGCGAGGCGTTCGGCGCGGATGTGCAGAATATCGGTGAGCTTGTTTTTACAACCGGTATGTGCGGCTACATTGAGACGCTGACAGACCCCAGCTATTACGGGCAGATAGTTTTGCAGACATTTCCGCTGATAGGCAACTACGGCATAATCCCCTCCGATTTTGAGGGACAGTGCTGTGTAAAGGGATATGTCGTTCGTGAATATTGTGAGCATCCGTCAAATTTCCGCTGTGAAAAGACGCTTGACGATTATCTTAAGGAGCAGAATATCCCGGGCATCTGCTCGATTGACACACGAGCTATCACAAAAAAGCTTCGTGAAGAGGGCGTTATGAACGCATATATATGCGACAGCGTGCCCGAGGATCTTACCGATATTAAAAACTACATTATAAAAGACGCAGTCGAGAGTGTTTCGTGCAAGGTGCGTCACGTCTACCCCGCGGAAACGGACAGAAAATACAGTGTCGCCCTTATAGACTACGGCGCAAAGAAGAATATTATAAGAGAGCTTCAGAATCACGGATGTGATGTTACGGTGTTCCCCTGCACAGCAAAGGCCGAGGAGCTTCTGACCGGCGAATTTGACGGCGTTATGCTTTCAAACGGCCCCGGCGACCCTGCCGACAACATTTATCAGATTGAGCAGATTGCGAAGATTTTCGGCAGGATTCCGATATTCGGAATATGTCTCGGTCATCAGCTGACGGCTCTCTCACAGAACGGCAAAACGGTCAAGCTCAAATACGGTCACAGAGGTGTAAACCAGCCTGTTAAGGACGTGACCGACAGCAGAGTATACATAACAAGCCAGAACCACGGCTACGCTGTTGTTCCGGGTTCGGTCAAAAACGGCAAAGAGAGATTCCTGAACGCCAACGACAATACGGTTGAAGGCATGGACTACCCCGGCACAAATGTATTTACGGTGCAGTTCCATCCCGAGGCGTGCTCCGGACCGCACGACACCGAGTTTTTGTTTGACAGATTCTGCGATATGATGGGAGGAGAAAAATAATGCCCCGTGATTTAAGCATAAAAAAGGTACTTATGATAGGCTCGGGCCCGATTGTCATAGGACAGGCGGCTGAATTTGACTACGCAGGCGCGCAGGCATGCCGCATTCTTAAGGATGAGGGCGTTAATGTTGTCCTTGTAAACTCCAACCCCGCGACAATCATGACAGACAAGTCAATGGCGGATGAAATTTATCTTGAGCCGCTGACAGTGCCCACTCTCAAAAGAATCATAGAAAAAGAAAAGCCCGACTCAATGCTTGCGGGTCTCGGCGGACAGACGGGTCTTACGCTCGCAATGCAGCTCAGCAAAGAAGGCTATCTCGAAAAGCACGGTGTTCGTCTTATCGGCACAAACGTCGAAGCCATAGACAAGGCAGAGGACAGACAGCTTTTCAAGGATACAATGGACGAAATCGGCGAGCCGACAATAGCGTCCGACACGGCGGAGACACTTGACGAGGCGTTCGAGGTTGCCGACAGAATAGGCTACCCCGTTATTATCCGTCCGGCGTTTACGTTAGGCGGCGGAGGTGGCGGTGTCGCTTACTCAAAGGAAGAGCTTGCGACCGTTGCGCAGACGGGTCTTGACGCTTCGCCCATCACACAGGTTCTCGTAGAAAAATATATCTACGGCTGGAAAGAAATAGAGTTTGAAACAATGCGTGACGCCGCAGGAAACGTTATCGCAGTCTGCAGCATGGAAAACGTTGACCCCGTTGGCATTCACACAGGCGACAGCATCGTTACCGCGCCCGCGCTTACTCTTTCGGACAAAGAGTATCAGATGCTCAGAACCGCTTCGCTTCATATTATAGATTCGCTTAAAATCGTCGGCGGATGCAACTGCCAGTTCGCGCTTGACCCCGATTCGTTTAACTATTCCGTTATCGAGGTTAACCCCAGAGTTTCACGTTCGTCCGCTCTCGCATCAAAGGCGACAGGCTACCCGATTGCGAAAATCACGACAAAAATCGCCCTCGGCTATACGCTTGACGAGATTATTAACGACATTACAAAAAAGACATGTGCGGGCAGTGAGCCGACACTTGACTATGTTGTCGTAAAATTCCCCAAGTGGCCCTTTGACAAGTTTGCCGGTTCTTCAAGAAAGCTCGGCACTCAGATGAAGGCAACGGGCGAGGTTATGGCAATCGGCACAGGCTTTGAAGAGGCTCTTATGAAAGCCGTAAGAGGTGCCGAAATAAGCCTTGACACATTAAACGCCGCTCCCATGAGCGACCTGCCGCTTAAAGAGAGACTTAAAGAAAACGACGACAGACGAATTTTCACCGTTTTTGAGGCTCTTAAAGCCGGCATGACACCCGAAGAAATTCACGATATCACAAAAATCGACAACTGGTTCTTATATAAAATCAAGAACTTAGCCGATTATGAAGAAAAGATAAAAAACGGCTGCAGCGAAGACGACTACAAGAAGGGCAAGAAGTACGGCTACACGGATGCGGCAATCGCACGTCTTTCGGGTACAAAAGAGCTCCCGCACGCCACAGCGACATACAAGATGGTTGACACGTGCGGTGCGGAATTTGACGCCGAGACACCGTATTTCTATTCATCCTTTGACAGGGACTGCGAGTCGAGAACATTCGCGCGTTCCGGCAAACAGACAATTGTGGTTTTAGGCTCAGGTCCCATAAGAATAGGTCAGGGCATCGAATTTGACTACTCATCCGTTCACTGCGTTCATACGCTTAAAAAACTGGGCTACGACGTTGTCATAATAAACAACAACCCCGAAACGGTATCAACGGACTACGACACTGCCGACAGACTGTATTTTGAACCGCTGACCCCCGAGGACGTTATGCACATTATCGAAGTCGAAAAGCCCATAGGCGTTGTTGTGGCGTTCGGCGGACAGACGGCAATAAAGCTTACCGAATTCCTCGACAAAAAGGGCATTACGATTCTCGGCACATCGGCAGAGGGCATTGACATTGCCGAAGACCGTGAAAAGTTTGACGCACTGCTTGAAACACTCGGCATTTCCCGTCCGTCCGGTTTCGGTGTCAACACGATGGATGAGGCGCTTGAAGCCGCCGAAAAGCTCGGCTACCCCGTTCTGCTCAGACCGTCATATGTTATCGGCGGTCAGAATATGCGAATTGTACACAATGCGGACGAGGTTCGTGTTTACATGGAGCGTATTCTCGCACAGGGCATCGACAACCCCGTGCTTGTGGATAAATATATGGAGGGCACGGAGCTTGAGGTTGACGTTATCTCCGACGGCACGGATATTCTTATTCCCGGCATTATGGAGCATATCGAGCGTGCGGGCGTTCACTCGGGCGACTCAATAGCCGTTTATCCCCCGTACAATCTTAACGATATGATGACAAATCACCTGGTTGAGTGCTCCGCAAAGCTTGCGTTGTCGCTCGGCACAAAGGGACTTGTCAATATTCAGTATCTTATATATCACAACAAGCTCTATGTAATTGAGGTTAACCCCAGAGCGTCCCGCACAGTGCCTTACATAAGCAAGGTTTCCGGCGTGCCGATGGTTGACCTTGCTTCAAGAGTAATGCTCGGCGAGCCGCTTAAAAATCTCGGCTACGGCACGGGGCTTTACAGGACTCCGCCGTACTGTGCGGTTAAGGTACCCGTTTTCTCGTTTGAAAAGCTGACGGATGTAAACTCATACTTAGGGCCCGAGATGAAGTCAACCGGTGAAGTTCTCGGTATCGGCAAAAACCTTACAGAAGCACTGTTCAAGGGACTTACCTCTGCCGGAATGATTGTGCCGTCCGCATTTAACGAGCAGAGAGGCGTACTGCTTAGTGTCGATGTTCACGACCTGCCCGAAATTGTCTCGCTTGCCAAAAAGCTCGACGACCTCAAGTTCAGAATTTACGCCACCCCCGATACGGCGGCGGAAATTACAACTCTCGGCATTGACGTTGAGACAGTTCCGTCAAACGGCGAGAGCAACAGAATTTATAAGCTCCTCGAAAACGGCAAGATAAATTATATCGTCTACACAGGTGCTCTTCGTGACTCAACGGTTAACGAATATATAGCGCTTCACCGTATGGCTTTAAGACACGGTGTCCCCTGCTTTACGTCGCTTGACACGGCAAATGCGCTGGCGAACATTATCGCAGGCAGATATAACCAGCTCAACACCGAGCTTGTCGACATAAACAACATGCGAACCGAGCACAGAATGCTGAGCTTCGAAAAGCTTCAGGCTACGGGCGACGACTATATTTTCGTTGAGAATTTCAATAACGAGATAACCTGCCCCGAGTCATTAAGCGTAACGCTGTGCGACAGGCACAAGGGCATAGGCGGCTACGGTCTTGTTCTGATAGAGAAGAGCGACATAGCGGATGCAAAAATGCGTCTGTACAATTCCGACGGCACAAACGGCGTAACAGGCGGCAACGCGCTTCGCTGTGTGGGCAAATATCTGTATGACAACCACCTTGTGGGCAAGGATGAGATAACAATAGAGACTCCGTCGGGTGTCACCAAGCTTAAGCTCTATACTTCATCGGGCAAGGTTACAATGGTAACGGCGAATATGGGCAAGATAAGCTTCAAACCGAAGGATATTCCCGTTGACACAAAAGAAAAACGCCTTGTGGATTACCCCTATCAGGTCGGCGGCAGGGATTATAACATAACCTGCCTTTCGGTCGGCAACCCGCACTGCGTTGTATTTGTCGACAGAGTTGACAAGATCGACATTAAAAAGGTCGGTCCTCTGTTTGAAAACAATTCACTGTTCCCCGAGCGTATAAACACAGAGTTTGTACGTGTCGTAAACAGGAACATGCTCAAGATGCGTGTATGGGAACGCGGCAACGGCGAGACTTACGCCTGCGGCACGGGTGCGTGTGCGGCGGCTGCGGCGGCAATAGAAAACGGCTACTGCGAGAAAAACGAGCCGATTACTGTTAAGGTAAGAGGCGGCGACATGACCGTTGTATGCTCCGATGACGGGGTAACACTGACGGGTAATGCGGTGCTGGTGTTCAAGGGGACGGTAAGATTTTAAAAAAGGGGCCGAGGACCGGGGACCGGGGACCAGGAGCCAGGGGCCAGGGGC
>CAVFUV010000119.1:5764-6507 GCA_963625735.1 bacterium | reverse complement strand
CCCCGGTCCCCGGCCCCTTTTCATTGTTCATTGCTGATTGCTGATTTCTTCCTCGCAGCCGATATTCCCATTATCACAAACCCCGCCGCCGCCAGAAAATACATTCCGAACGACACCGACGAGCTGCATGATACGATTTTTGCGAGAATTTCGGGTACCGCGACGCTTTTTGTGCCGAGATACGGAAACAGCGATTTGTCAAGAAAGCGTATGAGCGTATACAGAGCGCCCATCACGGGCAGAACTGTTGTCAGTACCTTCGCGAGTGCGGCATTCTTCAGCCATGAATTGTTTTTTACGGAGTTCTTTATATAGAATGTAAAATAGTAGCAGAAGAACGCAGGGAGCGACACGAGCGTCAGAAATCCCGTAAAGTAGGCACTCAGCATTACTGTCTGATTGTTGAAAAACAGCTGTATTGCGGTCACAAGCAGATTTGAAACCGGCATTGCGAACAGAATTGTCCCCGGAATATTGTTCCACACATGATTATAGAACATAGCCGAGGTTCCTCTGACAAGATGTACGCATTCACACATGGCTACAATTATTATGACAGTGTTTATTGCGCCTATGCGTGAGCTTATCAGAGGATAAAGTGAGATAAAACGGGAAACAATAAGCAGTACCGTGCAGAATAATCCCGTAAAAACAGGGGAGAGCCCCCATTTTCTTGTTACCGTCACTTGTTTCCCCTCCTCTTTTTAATAGGTTACTTTTATTGTCTTGATTTCAAACGGTCT
>CAVFUV010000119.1:0-5754 GCA_963625735.1 bacterium | reverse complement strand
GTGCATAGCTGTCGCCGTCGGGCAGGTCGCTCTGAACCTCTTCGAGCATGTTTGTAATCTCGGCGTGTTTCGCGTTTTCCGCAAATGATACCGTTGTGTTTGTGTATGTGCCTTCGGCTTCATACAGTCTTACGATGTATGCTTTTTCGGCATCCTCGCAGGGCTTTACGGCTTCAACGAAAATGTTGGGAGCGGAAACGCTTGCAAGCTTCTTGAGTGAGCATGCACCTGTCGTCTGAACAACGGGAACATTCAGCTCATAAGCCGGGCGAATAACGTTTTCGGAGCTAAACGAGCCCATGTGCGGCAGGAATGAGTATGTACATACGTGAATGCCGTCCTTGTCGCCGTTAACGTCGGGGTGATGTCCGCCCTTGTGAAGTGAGAGTGCCAAAGTGCCGCCGTTTGTTGAAATGCCGTATTTGCAGTCGTTGAGAATTGAAACACCGAATGAGGTTTCGCTCAGGTCTGTATATTTGTGGTTGACAACCTCAAACTTAGCCTGTTCGAGCGAATTGTTTCTTGTGGTGGGACGCTTTGCACAGCCGAACTGAATGTCATGGCGTGCGAAATCATCATATACGCCCGTGTCAAAGAATGTCTTGAGGAAACGCCAGTCGTCGTTCCAGTCCATTGCGGTGTCAAAACGAACCTCGGCGGAATCCGCAAAGAATATCATGTCCTGCCTGAGGGTCGATTTCTTGCTGAGCTTATATTCGCTTCTGATGATATAAGCGACATCGCCTGTTGAAATAACCTCACGGCTTACGAGATTTGAGCAGTCTTTGAATTTGTATTCTGTGTCGGCGTCAACATCCCAGTTGTCCCATGAACAGGGGATATCCTCAGCCATCATGAATGTGTTGAAGGGCTTTTCGTTTACAAGCTCACGGTTTGCGCGTGTGTCGACAAAGGAGCTTATTGTGCCGTTGTCTGCGAATTTAACGGATGCGAATGGAGTTTTGAGTGCGTTGCCGTCCGCCTTGAAAGCGTCGTTTTTCGCGTTTATCTCGCCCTTGACATACTTAAGTGTAACGGTTGAGAAAGCGGGGATTGTTACACCTGCGACAAGAAGCTTTTTCTCTCCGTCAAGCGTCGTGTAGACCTGCTGGCTGTATCCGCCGTCGATTATGAAGCCCTCTTTGCAGGGAGCGAAAATGCAGTCGTGTCTGTCGAATGAAAGCGTATTTGTGAATGAAACGGTGTCGTCGCTCTCGGTTGACAGAAGCTCTTTTGTCTGCTGTCTTGCGCTCTTTATAAGAGCCGAGGTCTGTGCCTTGCTCTCGGTGTGGGCTCTTGCTATGCAGGTGCCGGGCAGAATGTCGTGGAACTGATTTATAAGAAGTGTCTCATAAAGCGGAGCCGTTCTGTCGCTCGTGGCGTTTTCGCCCTTCTTTACGGCATCGGATACAACGGCTATCTCAAGATCTCTTAACGCAAGCTCCGACTTGCGGTTGTTTCTCTTTATGTTGTGCTGATTTGTAAGTGTGCCTCTGTGAAGCTCAAGATACAGCTCACCGCGGTATGTGTTGGGGTTCTTTGCGTCCTTTTCAAGCTCCTTCATAAAGTCGCCGACAAGGGAGTAGTGCGTCTTGGGAACACCCGCCGTGTCTTCGCATCTGCGTGCATACTCAAGCATTTCATACTGAGGTCCGCCGCCGCCGTCACCGTAGCCGAACGCCAGAAGACGCTTGTTTGTTACGCTCTTCTGCATAATGCCGTCTTTGTTGTCGATGCGTCTGATAATGTCTTTGGGTGAGGGGAAGTGGTGCGAGGTGTTAAAGTGTGTCAGCACCTTTGTGCCGTCTATGCCCTGCCAATAGAAGGTGTCGTAGGGGAACTTGTTTGTGTCGTTCCAGCTGAGCTTGGTGGTCAGGAAATAGTCAACCGAGCAGCCCTTCATAATCTGCGGAATTGCCGCCGAATAGCCGAACGTGTCGGGCAGCCAGAAGCAGTTTGACGTGAAGTTGAAATATTTTCTTGTGAAACGCTGACCCCACAGAAACTGACGGATCATCGATTCACCGGATGTTATGTTGCAGTCGCACTCAACCCATACGCCGCCGTTGGGCTCATATCTGCCTTCCGCCACCGCCTTCTGAATACGCTTGAAAAGCTCGGGGTAATTCTTAAGAATGAAGTTTGAGTGACAGGCGGAGCTCTGAACGAATTTATATTCGGGATACTGCTCCATAAGATTAAGCTGATTTGCGTATGTACGGCAGCACTTTTTCTGTGTTTCGCCTACATGCCACAGCCATGCGGTGTCCATGTGGGAGTGACCGATAATAGCGGCTTCGGGTACGCAGTCGCCGTTTTTCTTTGACAGGAATTCTTTAAGCAGGGGGGACGCTTCGTTTATTGATGCGATAATATCATCCCAGTCGGATACGCCGATTGACATATCGCAGATTTTGAAAACCTCAAGAAGGGTGTTTACGGCGTCGCCGCGTCTGAAGGAGTCCTTCGAAAGCTCCTTGGCTATTTCGATAACGGAGCAGAGATCAAAATAGAAGTCCTGTACGGTATAGTTCTTTATGCAGATGTCAATTCCGTTATAGGGGAATGTGAAGTCGGTGATGGGGAATGTCTCATCGGGATGGCATCCGGGATAAAGGTGACCCGCGTAATATTCGAGTGCGATGTTTATCTTGTCGCCCGCTTTTGCGTTTGCCTTTATCATGTCGCAGTAGTGGTTGCCGTGAGAGGTGTAGACAATCTTTGTGGCGAATGTGCCGAAGGGCATACCGTCAACCCACAAAAGAGCCTCATAGCCGCCGATATGGGGCTTTACGAAAATGGTTTTGCCGTCATATTCCTCGGGGACGGTAAAATCGGACTTAAACCAGCAATATGTGCTCTCACCCGTCCATGTCATGCCCTTTTCGGCTTTTTTCCATTCGACGTTTTCGGGGATTCTGTGGTACTGAGCTGTGCCGGCATGGAAATACTCGGTGTCGTCAAGTTCTGCGATTTTTTCGAAAATGTGCGGCTCAAGCTGCTTTGAAAAGCGTTCAAGCTTTTTTATCAGCTTTGAAATCTGCGGTTCGTTAAGCATATCATGTGTCCTTTCACAGGTCGGGCAAAAAAGCCGACCCGATTATTTATATTTATATACGGTTACATTCTATAATATAATCGTCCTTTTTTCAATACCAAATTAAAGGCGTAAATTTTGGCTATTTTGCCGATAAAAACTGAGATTTTTTATTCCGACAGCTGTCGAAAAAAGAAATTTTCACTGTAAATTCATCGCTTTTAATCGCTAAAATTTTTGTGCAATCAATACAATACTATAATCAAATGTTTATGGTTTTGATAACTCGGCTTGGATATAATAAACAAAAATATAACCCATAAGCATATCCTATACAAATAATCGAATTGACATTCAAAATAAATGATAATAATATTTTTACATATTTATTTGCAGTCCCGCTCGGCGGGATATTCAGGAGGCTGTTATCATGAATGCTTATATCGAGCGAACAATCGAAAACGTAAAGAAGGCAAACCCCGGCGAACCCGAATTCATTCAGACCGTTGAGGAGGTTTACCGTTCAATAGAACCCCTTGTAAACGATCATCCCGAATACGAGAAGAACGATATTCTCGGCAGAATGGCAGAGCCGGACAGAGGTATTTCCTTCAGAGTTACATGGGTTGACGACAACGGCAATGTCCGCATAAACAAGGGCTACCGTTTTCAGTTCAACGCCGCGATAGGACCTTACAAGGGCGGACTTCGTTTCCATCCCACCGTTTACAGCGGTATTCTCAAGTTCCTCGGTTTTGAGCAGACATTCAAAAACTCCCTCACCGGTCTTCCGATCGGCGGTGCAAAGGGCGGCTCGGACTTTGACCCCAAGGGCAAGAGTGACGCGGAGGTTATGCGTTTCTGCCAGGCGTTTATGACGGAGCTTTATAAATACATCGGGCCCGATGTTGACGTGCCGGCAGGTGATATAGGTGTCGGCGGCAGAGAGATTGGCTACCTTTACGGTCAGTACAGACGCCTTACAAGCAGCTTTAATAACGGCGTTCTCACGGGCAAGGGCACTTCCTTCGGCGGCTCGCTTATCCGTCCCGAGGCTACGGGCTACGGCGCGACATATTATCTTCAGAGTGTTCTCGAGCATTTCGGCGACGACATAAAGGGCAAGACGGTTGCTCTTTCGGGATTCGGCAACGTTGCGTGGGGTGCGGCAAAGAAGCTGACCGAGCTCGGCGCGAAGGTGCTTACAATTTCAGGTCCCGAGGGCTATGTTTACGATAAGGACGGCGTTTCAACCGATGAAAAAATCGCGTACATGCTTGAGATGCGTGCGTCGAATACATTGGATACATCCGACTACGCTAAGAAGTTCGGTGCCGAGTTCCACCCCGGTGAAAAGCCGTGGGGCGTAAAGTGCGACATTGTCATGCCGTGCGCTACACAGAACGAAGTCGGAATTGAAGAAGCAAAGCGTATAGTTGAGGCGGGCGTACAGTATTATATCGAGGTCGCCAATATGCCCACAACAAACGAGGCTCTTGCGTATCTTAAGAAAAATGTCAAGGCTGTCGCACCCTCAAAGGCTGTTAATGCCGGCGGTGTTGCCGTATCCGCACTCGAGATGTGCCAGAACTCAATGCGTTATTCATGGAGTGCCGAAAAGGTTGACTCAAAGCTTAAATGCATCATGAAGAACATTCACGATTCCTCCGCCGCCGCAGCAGAAAAATACGGTCTCGGCTATGACCTTGTAGCGGGCGCGAACATTGCGGGATTTCAGAAGGTTGCGGAGGCTATGCTGGAGCAGGGACTGTATTGATATAATCAGCAATTAGCAATTAGCAATTGGAAAAGGGGTCGGGTGTCAGGGGTCGGGGACCGGGGAAAATAAGGAAGTCCTGTGGACTTGATTATATAGGCTTCGCAGACCTGAAGATTAAGTTCTTGCTGTAAGCTAATTATTTGCGAAGCTTTACAATTTAAGACACGAAGTGTCTTCCTTAGCCACTGGCCACCGGCAACTGACCACTGACCACTTTATCACATTTTTAACATTTGTGAAAATGAACAAATTATGAAGCGGCGGTGTGTGGAATATTCACGAACTTTTTTGCACACGCCGTTTTTTATAATATTATTGTTGATTTTTTTACGGGTTTGGAATATAATCTGACCTGTAAGAAAATAATTTTTTCGGAGGCATCGGCTATGAAAAAAATAATTGCTGTTTTCCTTGCCGTTCTTATGGTATTCACAACGGCTTCGATCGCATTCGCACAGGATGAAGCTGCGGCTGAAACAACAACGGTTGTCGAAAACACAACACGCAACATTAAAAACAGCGACGGTCTTGTCGTTCCCTTCAATTTTACTCAGCTTAAGTTCTCTGTTGTCTTCAAGTTCTTCGAGAAGATATTCAAGTTCATTTTCTCGCTCTTCGGCGGCAGTGATTCAACAACAGCCACCGACAACGCAGGTGCTGTTGATCAGGAGGCCGCAACAGCCGTAAGTGACGCAGGTCAGTTCCTTGATGAGCTTCTCTCCGAGGCACAGTCAAGACTTAACGAGTGATTGTAAAACAAATCAAAAAAAACAGAGCTGTCGGAAATGCCGAGGTTTTATAAGGCAGTATGATAAAACTGAATCAAGACTAAGGCGTTGCAATGGCTGAATAAGGCTTTGACTGTAAAAGGTCAGAGCCTTTTTTCTGCTTTTAAAAAATCCGCACATGCGCAATTTAAAAACCAACCGAGTAGAAT
>CAVFUV010000118.1:0-6539 GCA_963625735.1 bacterium | reverse complement strand
TTTGCATTATATCATTACGAACTTCAAATGTACACTTTTATTATACAGGTCCACTCCACTCTCCACTCTCCACTCTTTACCATAGCATTCCCTTTCTGCTGTTTTCTCCGAAAAACCGATTGAAATTCAGAGAAATTTATGCTATATTGATGGTATATACAAAACAGTCCGCTTTTTGGAGGAAGAGAAATGAAAAAAGCAAAGAAAATATTATCCGCAGTGCTTGCGCTCGCAATGTGTTTTTCGATGGTCGCTGTCGCTTTTGCGTCAACGGACGGCTATACGATAACAAGCCCCTATGACGGAATCGACTGGGATACGGTTAACGCCTACAAGACGGCGCTTCACTCCCACACAAACGCTTCCGACGGTGACCCCACGCTTAAACAGAGCGTAGAACGCCACACCGAGACGGGCTTTGACATTGTGGCAACCACCGACCACGGCACAGTCAACTACACATGGGAGACCGCAAATTACAGCGAGCTTATACACGGCGTGCTGTCCGCTATCGGCAGAAGTGAGGGCGAGCTTGAGTATCTCGGCACTTCCGGCACATTCGACAACGGCACATCGTACACATATGGCAAGATAGGCGACGACGATTATCTTACACTTGATAACGGCAAGCAGATTCTCCGTCTCCCCTTCGGAATAGAAAACAACGCCGTGTCGGCAAACGCCCACGTAAACAGCTGGTTTACGGATTACAGCGACAATTCACTCACCACCTATGAGGACGCAGTTAAAGCCATTGACGAAAAGGGCGGCATTTGCGTTATCAACCACCCCGGTGAGTACACCAAGGCGAGATATGAGATATATGCGGAGGATGCGTATAACGAAGACAGTGTCGTATACAAATACTATATTGACAAGTTCGCGAATCTTCTTGACAGATATGACGGTTTAATCGGCATTGACATGAACTCAAAGGGCGACAACAGAACACGCTTTGACCGCATTCTGTGGGACAAGCTGCTTACACGTGCTTCCGAAAAGGGTGAGAATGTTTTCGGCATAGCGTCCTCGGACGCGCATCAGCTTGACATTATCGACACCGGCTTTACGGTTCTTCTTATGAACGACAAGACAAGTGCCGAGGCACGCACCGCACTTGAAAACGGCACATTCTTCGCCGCATCTCACTGCATCGGCAACCCCGAGGAGCTAAGAGAAATTGCCGCCGCCATAAAGGAATATTACGGCGAGACAGAAACATATAACAAGGTAAACGACACTGTCGCGGCACTCGACAAGCGTGCAGAGGAAATAACAAACGGCACACTCAAGGCGGATGACAGCCTGTCGATTACATACTCCGTGCTTGATGACAACGGCTACACAACCGTTGACACATTCCCCGAGATTACATCGATCTATGTTGACGACGAGAAGGACACCATCACACTTGGCACCGAGAATGCTCTTATCGTCCGCTGGATTTCAGACGGCAAGCTTATTGCCACAACCACATCCGAGGATGCCACACTTAACCTTAACGATTACAAAGACGAGCTCGGCAACTATGTCAGAGCGGAAGTTTTCGGTGAGGGCGGCATACTCTATACTCAGGCATTTCTTCTTAACGCGGAAGAAAACGCCGCAGCAAACGGTGACAAGACCGACAGGTTTGTTGATTTCGGATTTATTGACTGTCTGTTCGCGATTTTCAATAACTGGCTTGATATAATTGCAAGATTTTTCGGAAAAATAGGGTGCTGAGAAGCAAAAAAATTCCCCGACTCCTTAGCCACGTACTGACAACGAAGTATTGGTTTCTCGCCGAAAAATCTCCCATATCTTTGTCCGAAATCCTCGCAAGGCGACAGCCTTGCTTCGTTTCCGAACTTCGATATGAAAAATTTTTCTTGGCTACGAAACTGCTTTGCATTTCAAAACAAAAAATCAGAAAAAGTGTATAGCATAAATTGCTGCAAAAAACAAATCTGTTATACATAAGATGAATTATTTGTCTTTGTTTTGAAACAATACTTCCTTATCAGCACGTGGCTTTGCCGTGAGGTGTTTTTTTTGTTTATAAAGCTATGCTGTGGATAAGCTTTTTTTAATTATGTATGCATTGAATTTTAGGACTGTGTGTGGTATTATTTTTCTGCAAAAGTAGAAGTTAAGTTCTTGGAGCGGCATTTTGGCTGACATTTTGCGAAGCTGTATAAATCTAAGTCCGCAGGACTTCCGATACTGCTCCTTGCTCCCTGTAAATAATTTCACGAAAATTGAGACAAACAATGCCGCAAAACCGTATTATAAATGTAAGCAACAAATTTCGCCAAAGGAGATTGTCTTATGGGCTTATACGATTCCTTATTACAGCAGGTTTTAAATCTTTCAGAATATGAAAGTGCAGATCAAAATCATATTTCCGTACCGGAAGCAATAGATGTGGTTCGTCGTCAGGTGGCCCGTGAAGAACCCGATCTGAACGACACAGACAAGAGTCTTTCCGAGTTTTGGAACAGACTTGCATCCGAAAATCCTCAGCTTAAGCGTATAACGCCAAAATTCAAGGGTAAGCCGGAAGAAGTCGCAAAACGCCTTGAATACTCAAAAAAGTGCCGTGACGCGATGTTTAAAGTTCTCGAAAAACACGCTACACGCATTGTTGAGTTCCACAAAATCGCAATTAACCTCTACGGCGATAATTCCGGCGTAAACGAAGAACGCTGGTTGGAGCATCTTATCAAGCTCCCGTCCGATGAGCCCGACGACAAAAAACGCCGTTTGCATAACGAAAAAGTTGTTGCTTTGGCGGCACTCGGTCAGGACAGACCTCAGAACAAGGCAAAGGAAAAATTCCTTGAGGTTCGCAAAAACGCATACATAAACGATTATGACTACACCCCCGAGGAAGCTGAAAAAGCGGCGAATAAAGAGCTCGAATACGGTGTAAACTGTCTTTTGGATCTCGCAAAAGACCTTGTTAAGAAATTTGTCGGCGAGGCAAACGATTTTCAGAGTATGGCAAAAGAGATGCGTCAGATTGCCAACTCCATTCTTGACGGAAGTGCCGAGGGGCAGGAGGGCGGACTTGACGCGGCATATGACAGGCTTATTCAGCCTGCTAATATTATGATGTTCGACGGCACCGGGCTTATCCGCTGCCTTAAGAGAATGGGCGTTAAAGGGGATAACGAAGAACTTGAAAGCCTCGGCGAAACATGGCAAAATTCTTCACGCACCGAAGACATAGCTCTTGCCATGGTTCAGACAAACCCGATATATTCAATGGTTGAACCCGGCGAGCTGGTAATGGCAGATGTCAACGGCGGCTTCCCGTCGAAAGATATTCCGCTTCTCGGTGATGACGGCAAGCCCGTATTAAGATGGAAAACCGAAAAAATTCGCGACAAAAAAGGCCGTGTTATGCTCGACAAGGACAAAAAGCCACTTTTACGCAGAACTGCCGTTCCTGTAATGATACCCGACGACACAACGCAAAAATATATTTTTGAAAACAATGAACCCATAAAGGATATTTCCGGCAATGTCATAGAAATCAGCCCCGAGAATGTAAAGCTGTGCAAATCGAATTTCTTTGCCGATTCAAAGATTGTATATGAACTGACAAATGAAAGCGTGAAAAATGCTCTGCCGCAGTATGCCCTGAGAAATGCCCGTAAGACAGAAGTCGGTTATCCGATGTTTGCGTATTCAAACGGCACCGGCAGGTCGGTTCTCCTCTGTGTTGAAAACGTATCTGTTGAAAACGGACTTGAAGTCAGACTTAATGACAAGGTTCCGGGCAAGGCGATAACGGTTGATTATAAGAAGAGACTTCGTATGCTTAATGCCATGAGCACACATTGTGATAAATGGGGCAGAAGCTCCGGCAGATACCGCACAATGCAAAATAAGCTTGCGGCTCTGGAGAATATCCGTTTTGACGACAACCCCACGCCCGAACAGATTAGCGAACTCAGAGCAAAGCTCAATGAAGTCAAAAACGCCACAAAAGATTATATCGCCCATAAGGACAAAAATTCACTGAAGACCGAGTACCGGAAATACCGTTATAAATTCGCACAGTCGCTTGACAGATTTGCCGACAGGGAGCTTGAAATTCTTAAATTGATTGAGGAACACAAAAAGACGCTTGAGCAGAAAGCACAGATAGAGAGCAATTCGCCCGAGGTCTTCCGGGGCGAGTTCTTTAAGGATATGTCCGCTTTTGAACGTACTTTATGGAATAATGAAAAGGCAAAGTCTCAAAAAATCCGTGAGGAGTATGCCGACAGAGAAGCGGCAAAAGAAGCCGAAATTCTTTCCGCAGGCAAAAGCTTCTGTGCTGCACTGAGCGAATATATGGACGACAACAAGGCAGGGCTTGAGCCGATATATGACGCAAGACACGCCGATGCCTATCTTGAAGAATTTATTGACACCAATAAGTTTGAAACACGCAACGCCATGCATGACAGTGTTCGTGCCGAATATGCCAAGAAAACCCTCGCAGGTATGGCTCTTCGTGAACTTATAAAGGCGGAGGGCGAGCTGAATATTAACAGACCGTTCGGCACTCTTGTTAAGGCCGGCAAAATCGAAGATGCCGCAGAGCTTATCATAAACGGAGACAGCTTCCAAAAGTATATGGACGAAATGAAGGCGGGCGGAAACGACATCGGACTTCCGTTCAAAATCAATAAACACATTGACGCAAATATCCCCTCAAAGGTAGCCGTTGATATTCTCAAGGGCATTGTCGCCGTGTCAAAGGAACAGCAGAACAGCAGGAAAAATGCCGAACCGGTCAAAAATCCCGCCAATGTCGTGCAGTACGATAAACAGCCGAAAGCGATTAATAAGTGAGCAAGGAGCAATCAGCAAGTAGCAGTGCGCCTTGCAAAGTGTGGAGCTTTTTTAAAGTGTGGAGAGTGGAGTGTGGAGAGTGGAGCTTCTTTTGAAGTGTGGAGAGTGGAGAGTGGAGTTGTTTTTATTGCTCATTGCTAACCGCTAATTGATAATTGTTCTTTGGTTGCATAAATCTGCATAATAACACAAAAGCACCCCACGGGTTATATTTCCGTGAGGTGTTTTATTTTTGTACAGGGAGTAATGAGTGTTGGCACCGTTGGCTCTTTAATCAAGACAAATAAGACACTGTGTGCCTGGGAGTATAAAGCTGCATTTAGGAATCAACTCCACACTCCACTTTCCACACTCCACACTTGGAGTAAACTGTTCCTTTTTTATTGACTAATACAAAAAGCTGAGCTGCTTATTTGATATTATTAATCCAGTCCTTGCCGGTTTCAAGCTTTACTGCCGCGCGAAGGATAAGACGGGCATCGGAAACCGTAACCTCGCTTCCTCCCATGACTTTTGCTGCAACAAGATGAACACCTGTAAGAACATCAAGCTTAACGGCGGCTCTTAACGCGCTTCTTGCGTCATTTACGGAGATAGTGCCGTCGCAGTCAACATCACCCAGAACGGCAATCTGTCTTTCCTGTTTTTCTGAACCGTTTTCGAGCACAAGCTTCATTCCCGTTGCAAGAGGTGTGTTTGAAGCAACCTTTTCGCCGGATGCAGTTGAAACATATGTGCCGTTCGAGTTCTTTATGAACTCATCGGATGTAAATGCGTTTACCGTGACAATTATGCCGTCCGAAAGCATTTTGGCGTTTGCCGTAGTCTTAACTTCGATATTTTTCGACAGGGGAGCGATAGTCTCGGTCTTTGTCGCACCGCACTTTGTGCAGGTATAAGTTCTGACTCCGGCAACACCGATTGCGGGTGCGGTTGTGATTTTGCCACTGTCGTAGGTGTGAATGTCAGCAGAGGCTTTGGACTTGCTTGAAATGACTACACGGCACATATATGTAAGCACGGGATACGGGAAATCCGTTACGTCACTCATTTTCCAAACAGAGTCAAAATCAAATGAACCGAAAGTTGATTGCTTACTCATTTCCTCTTCGGTTTTTGATGTAGAATTACCGTCTGAGTCCCATACCTTACACGTTTTACTGCCGGAGGAACAACAAACGGAATAGGAATTCTTAATTTTGCCGCTGCTTAAATTCGATACACCGGAAAAATTCAAACAGTTCTCTACGGTTAAATTGTTATCACCGGCATTGCCGCATATGGCATATTCTCCACCGTCAAAATTTGCACAATTGTTTATTGTGCTTTTTGTTGTTCCATTAGAACCTCCGACAATTCCTCCGGAATAACATAAAGAATAAGAGGATGAATAAGTATGTGCATCAACATCAGCATTGTTAATACAATTTGTAATGTTCATGGTGCTATCTGCTTTACCGACAATTCCTCCGGAACGATATGTAGACCAAGATGAAGTAAGAGTATATGCGGAGATGACGCCATTATTGACACAATTTCTAACAGTCAGGGTACTTTCTCCGATGCCGACAATTCCTCCTGAATTGCATGAATGAGTAGAGGAAGAAGAATCCGATGTGGAAACCTTGGCATTGTTAATACAATTTGTAAGGACCAAAACATCTTCTCCATTACCGATAATTCCGCCTGCATAACATTGACCCATATAG
>CAVFUV010000117.1:0-6549 GCA_963625735.1 bacterium | reverse complement strand
CTTTCCTACTGCTAACACTCCTGCTCCTCTCCGCCGTCTCCCTTATCTGCTCCCTTTCCCTTCTTTCAAGACTTAAGAAAATGCCGAGCGGTTCAGACGACGTAATTCAAAAAATAACAAAGCTCTCCGATGTCAACGGCAGGGCATTTGCCGCTATACAGTCTGCGGAGAATGCAAATGCCCGAAATCTCGGTGAACGAATAAGTCAGCTTGCCGGTGAAAACTCAAATTCTCAGCTGAACCTCATGAAAGCCGTGGCCGATATCCGAGAGGATCTCTCTCAGGCTTCATCCCGTCAGACCGAGACCGTGCGTGCGGCAGTCGCGGAAATGCAGATTTCAAACGAAAAAAAGCTTGACGAAATGCGTCGCACCGTTGACGAAAAGCTTTCGACTACAATTTCTCAGTCGCTTGACGGCTCATTCAAAAACGTGTCCGAACAGCTTTCGAATGTCTATAAATCCATGGGCGAGATGAAAAAGCTCTCCGATGATATCAGTTCTCTCGGCAGAATTTTCAGCGGCGTAAAGACAAGAGGCACATGGGCTGAAGGTCAGCTCGAAAGCATTCTCGAACGCACAATCCCCGGTATGTTCGTGCGGAATTTCTCTCCGAAAAACGTATCCGGTACGGTTGAATTCGCAGTAACTCTACCCGATAACAACGGCGGCACCACATATCTGCCGATTGACTCAAAATTCCCCGTTGCCGATTTTGTTCGCCTGTCCGAGGAAGCCAAAAACGGTAATACAGACGGCGTCAGGCAGTGTCGTGCCGAGCTGTCATCCCGAATTGTCAGCGAAGCACGCATGATAAAAAAATATATTGAACCGCCCGAAACCACACCGTTCGCGATTATGTACCTTGCGACCGATGCTCTGTTTGCCGAAGTCGCTACATTACCCGATAACATAATCGACAGGGTGCATGACGAGTTTTCTGTTATGATTGCGTCACCCTCGACAATTACCGCAATGCTCTCAGCCCTTTCGATGGGCTTTAAGTCCGTTGCACTCAACAAAAAGGCGGCGGATATAATGGATGTTCTCGCCGACGCAAAAAAGCAGTACGAAAAATTCGGTGAATCACTCGAAAAAGCACAGCGAAGCATTCAGACAGTCGAAAACGCCATAACCGATGCCGCAAAACGCAACGATCTGATAAAAAAATCCCTCCGCGACATAGAAACGCAGACGGATGCAGTCAATTAATAATTAACAATTAACAATTAATAATTTCGGAAGACACTTCGTGTCTTGGATTATAAGGCTTCATGATCAAAAAGATTCCACTCTCCACACTCCACACTTGTTGGCGACGAAGATAAATTTATTTAGTGCCGACCGAAAAAAAATTCAAAAAAAGAAAGGAAGTATCAGTACCATGCTCCACCCCGAAATCGTAGAAAAACTTACCCTCGAAGAAAAAGCCGGCCTTTGCTCCGGCAAGGACTTCTGGCACCTTAACGCCGTTGAGCGTCTGGGGCTTACAAGCATAATGGTATCCGACGGCCCTCACGGTCTCAGAAAACAGAATAAAGACAAAAAGGCGGGCGACCTTCTGGGCAGTGTTCCCGCAACCTGCTACCCGACAGCGTCCTGCACAGCATGCTCATGGGATGAGGACCTCCTCTCTGAAATGGGCTCTTATCTTGCCGACGAAGCAAAGGCAGAGCAGATTTCAGTTGTTCTCGGCCCCGGCATGAACATTAAACGTTCTCCCCTGTGCGGCAGAAACTTCGAGTATTTTTCCGAAGACCCCTATCTTGCAGGCAAGATGGCGGCGGCGTTCATAAAGGGCGTGCAGTCAAAGGGCATCGGCACTTCGCTTAAGCACTTTGCCGCAAACAATCAGGAAACTCGCCGTATGACAATTGATACAATTGCCGATGAACGTACCCTTCGTGAGATTTATCTCGCGGGTTTTGAAACAGCCGTAAAAGAGGGCAAGCCGTGGACGGTCATGAACGCCTACAACAGACTTAACGGTACATACTGTGGCGAAAACGAGTGGCTTCTGACTCATGTTCTCCGTGAAAACTGGGGCTTTGACGGCGTTGTTGTCACCGACTGGGGCGCTGAAAACGAGATTGACAAGGGCATAGCCGCAGGTCAGAGCCTTGAAATGCCGGGTTCCGCGGGGCTCGGCAGCGCAAAGCTTGTTGAGGCTGTCAAAAACGGCACTCTGTCTGAAGAAGCTCTCGATAAGCGTGTTGACGAGATTGTCGATCTTATCATGAAATCACAGGATACACTCGGTCACTATGAGTATTCAAAAGAGGAGCATCACAATTTCGCGCGCAAGGTTGCCGAAAATTCAATGGTTCTTCTCAAAAATGATGATAATATACTTCCTCTTAAGAAAGGACAGACGGTTGCTGTTATCGGTGAAATGGCAAAGAAGCCCCGCTATCAGGGCGCAGGCTCTTCGCAGATTGTCACCACCGATCTTGAGTGCGCTTATGACGCATTTCTGAAGTCCGATGTCGGCATTGTCTATTCTCAGGGCTATGACAGCCTCAAGAGTGTAACGGACGTTAACCTCCTTCACGACGCTGTCGAGACGGCAAAGAGTACCGATGTCGCTGTCGTGTTTATCGGTCTTACGGATGAATTTGAGTCCGAGGGCTTTGACAGAGATTCACTTGACATTCCTCAGAATCATGTTGATCTTGTAAATGCAGTCGCCAATGCCAATCCCAACACCGTTGTCGTTCTTTCGGGCGGCGCACCTGTTGTCATGCCGTGGCTCGGTAAAGTAAAGGGACTTCTCAATGCGTATCTTGGCGGTCAGGCGTCCGGCGGCGCGGTTGTAAATCTTCTTACCGGCAAGACAAATCCGTCCGGCAAGCTCGCCGAAACCTATCCCACATCACTTGCCGCAAATCCGTCATACAGACAGTTCCCCGGCACAACAAAGAGCGTTGAATACCGTGAGAGCGTATATGTCGGTTACAGATACTATGATACATTCAAAAAGGATGTTCTGTTCCCGTTCGGCTACGGTCTTTCGTATACAACATTTGAATATTCCGATATAAAGCTTTCAAAGAAAAATATCAAGGATACCGATACACTTAAGGTGTCCTTCAAAATCAAGAACACCGGCTCGGTCGCAGGTGCGGAAGTCGCCGAGGTTTACGTAAGCGACAAGCAGAGCACGGTTTTCCGCCCGGCACAGGAGCTTAAGGGCTTCAAGAAGGTATTTTTACAGCCCGGCGAAGAAAAGACGGTTACTCTTGAACTTTCAAAGCGTGCGTTTGCCTACTTCAACACTGAGATTGAGGACTGGCACGTTGAGAGCGGCGAATTTACAATAAATGTCGGCGCTTCCTCCCGTGATATCAGACTCTCCGCTGTTGTGAAGGTAACTTCAACGGACGAGAATGTCACCGAAACGGATTTCTCGAAAACGGCTCCCGTTTATTACAGCGGCGATCCCGCGTATGTTACGGATGAAGAGTTTACCGCTCTTCTCGGCAGAGAAATACCATATAAGAATGAGCCTTCGTCTCATGTCATCACAATAAACAGTGCGCTTGAGGACGCAAACGGCACCGCACAGGGCAAGGTTGTCAATGACCTTCTCAAAAAGATATTTAAGGCAATGTCAAACGGCAACCCCGCACAGGAAAGAATGATGTCGAGCATGGCACTTCAGATTCCGATTCGCTGCTTTATCTCGATGAGCATGGGCGTGTTCACTCCCGAAATGGCTGACGGTCTCTGCCTCATCTTGAATGGCGGCGGCACACTCAAGGGTCTTGGCAAAATTCTCGGCGGCCTCACAGTCGGCATAAAGAACATAGGCCTTCTTATGAAGTCCGTCTGATAGAAAAATCAAAAAAAACTCTCCCCGGCTTTTAACAACTGCCGAGGAGGGTTTTATTTGTGAATCTTAATAAAAAATTAATTGATTATAAAAATAATATGTGTATAATATATATGTAAGCCGAAACATTACAAAGTAATTCGTTTGTCAAAGGCACGGTTTATAAAAAACGATACCGGAGGGAAAACTAATGGTAGCAGTTGTATTAATTGTTGTTTTCTTGCTTTTCAGTTGGTTGGGCATGATTATAAACGGAGGGACTTTTTACACCGCCCTCGGTTGCGGTGCTGTAACAATTTGTGCCTCGGTTATTATTATTATAAAGAAGCTTGATACGATTATAGAAATGATGAAAGAAAACAATAATGCAGGCTTCTACCGTCATTACTCAAAAAAACGAAATCTGATAAAGATGACGAGAATGATGATAAATAACAACCGTCACAAATTGACAAAATCAGCCAATCAATAAAACAATAAACCCCTTGGCAGAACCTCACTGTCAAGGGGTTTTATGACTTTCATGTCGCGAAGCCTTATAAATCCAAGACACACCGTGCCTTCCGACATTCTGCATTCTGCATTCTACATTCTACATTGAAAAAAATTGCTAATTTTTTTTGCGAGCCGACAGATATCCGGAGTGCCGGTCTTAAATCGCTTCCCAGTACATTTTATTATCCTTAAAGTAATGCTTTGCAAGCCCCTCATTTTCAAGATAAACAAGATATGAACGGACGGTAAATCCGAGCAGTGCGAACTGCGCGTCATTTATCTCTATGGTAAATACATTAAAAGCATCCGACAGAACCTCATCAAATGTTTTCGGTGTCTTTATGATGTTCAGAATCGTATTGACAACTTTTTTAAGTCCGTTTCGGTTGATTTCAATAAGCTCCGACAGGTCATCTGTCGGTTCGGCGTGACACGGAACAAAAAGGGTTCCTTCAAGCGTTTTCAGTTTGTCCAATGTTTCAAACTCGGCGGCAATGTCGTAGTTGAATGTGATGCCGTATTTGTTAAGTGTCTGTTCGCTTATGAGCGCATCGCCTAAGAATACAACGCCCTCGGCGGTGCGGTATGCCGTTTCATCGAATGAATGCCCGGGAAGCGGTATCATCTCAAGCCCCTCCGGAAGAACATCCGGTGTGACGGGTTCCGCAATACTTGCCTTTGCCGCGAACAGCTTGTGCAGAAGCTTCTTCGGAGGCTTTCCGCCGAAAAGATAGACAGGTTCAAAGGTCGGATTGTTAGTCAGAAAATATTCAAGCCCCGGCGCGTAAATCTTGCATCCCGTCTGCTCCTGACAGTAGGCGTTTCCGCCTATGTGGTCGGCGTGCGAGTGAGTGTTTATTATCGCCTTAAGTGTCAGGTGCAGGGTGTCGAGTGCTTCAAGCAGTTTTTTTGCGGAAGTGTCCGAGCCGCTTGTGTCTATGGCGTAGGCGTTTTTGCCGTCCGGCGTATAAATGCCGATAATCGACGGGTTTTTAAGATAGTATGTCTTGTCGTTAACCTTAACTATGTCAAACATTGTCGTCACCGCTCTGTGTATAATATATTACACATTATATATCTCCCTCGACGGAAATTCAACCTCTGTAAATCACCTGATTTTGCCCATTTGTCGCATAAACGGCACAAACCGTCAAAACTGACGGATAAATATAAAGCCTGTTCTGTCGTTATCGTTTTCGGTCGAACAAAAGGCGTTGACAAAAAATTGAAAATCATATATTATGGTACAGCCGAAGAGGCGTATCCAAGAAAACGGTAGCGGTTACATTCTCGCCCTCAGAGTCTTAATACGAGGGGGTGATGTTCATGCAGCTTATGTCGATTGGCGAAATTACTTCGTTCATGCCGATTATTATTTGCATAGCAGAACTCGTTCTGGCAGTTGTAAAACTGATCATTGAGATTCTCGAACATAAAAAGAAATAACCGCCACACTGTCCAAAGTACGCGGTTATTTCTTAACTGTCACCTGAGGGCGTAACCGTCTATCGCGGAAACGTCTCTTTGGCTTCATTATATGCTAAAAACGCAGATTTGTCAACATGGCAAAAAGAAAAAAACAGGGTAGCAGTGACATCCTGTTTTGTTATTGACAAATTTTTAAAAATCATATATCATGGAACAGCCGAAGAGGCGTATCCAAGAAAACGGTAGCGGTTACATTCTCGCCCTCATAGTATCCTATTACGAATGGGGGTGACGCATATGCAGTTTATGACTTTCAGCGATGTTGTTTTGCTGACATCTGTTATCACCGGCATAGTTGAACTTGTCTTGGCGGCTGTTAAGCTCGTCATAGCAATTCTTGCGTATAAAAAGAAATAACCGCCATACACGACCAAATGTACCGGTTATTTCTTAACTATACATGAGGGCGTAACCGTCTATCGCGGAAACGTCTCTTTGGCTTTATTATACACTATGGACACAAATTTGTCAACCCGGCAAAAGAAAACAACAGTCTGTTTTATTGTTGACAAAAATCTGAAAATCAATTATTATGGAACAGCCGAAGAGGCGTATCCAAGAAAACGGTAGCGGTTACATTCTCGCCCTCAGAGTTTAATACGAAGGGGGTGATGTTCATGTAGCTTATGACAATCGGCGAAATTACTTCGCTCTTGCCTATAATGATTTGCATCGCAGAAGTTGTCCTTGCAGTTATAAAACTGATTCTGGCAATTCTTGAACATAAAAAGAAAT
>CAVFUV010000116.1:0-6556 GCA_963625735.1 bacterium | reverse complement strand
CGCAGTACCCTCCGAGCTTGATTACAGTGTTGAGATAACCGCAACGGGTGACGGCACAATGGATTATACAGTAATGGAATACTCCGATAATACCGAAACGCGTAAGGTAACATTCCCGACACAGTCGATTGTGACCGGCGATGTGTTTACGGGTTCAACCGGTGTAAACAAAACCGAGGAAGTTCCCGTTTATGCACTCACAAAGAACGGTATCGAAACAATCAGTGCCGAAAATGCGGTTGATATTATCGCAACCGGCATCACTGTCGATAAAGAAGAAATAAAGTTTGATATCGGTAACACGGATACCGTTACCGCAACGGTTGAAACCATCGGTGATGATTCGTATATCCTTTATTCCGGTGATGATTCAATCTGCACTGTTGATGAAAACGGCGTTATAACGGCTGTCGGTGTCGGTGAGACTGATATATATGCCGCATCCGTTGACGGCGGATATGTCGATACAGCAAGAGTCACGGTAAGCGAGCATAAATTTGATGACGGCAAGGTCCTTTCCGCCACCACATGCACAACCGAGGGCAAGACGCTGTTTACATGCACTGTATGTTCCGCAACATATACAAAGACAGAGCCTGCCTTGGGTCATGCTTACGGTGAATGGCATACAAAGAGCATACCCACCTGCACCGAAAACGGCACAAATGAGCGTGTATGTGCTAATAATGCATCTCATATCGAAACGCAGACTGTTGCCGCCACGGGGCATATTGACAACGACAATGACGGCACCTGCGACAACTGCGGCGCTGAATTCGGTTCAAATAAGCCCGCAAACAACTGCAAGCACATGTGTCACAAGACGAAGGGCATTTCAAAGTTCTTCTGGAAGATTTTCAACTTCTTCAATAAGCTCTTCAAGATTAAGCAGTACTGCTCCTGCGGTGCAAAGCACTGGCAGTAAGGCAATGAGCAATTAGCAATTAGCAATTAGCAAAAACTTGTAATTCCTATTTGAATTGCGTATTGCAAAAAATAGCGATTATTACTACGTAGTGTTGATTGCTCTTAAAAGCTCACAATAAAAGAACTGTCCGAAAGTCTCTGTATGGAATATGACTTTCGGGCAGTTTTTATTGTTGACTGAAACAAAATTTGATTTGTCTGATTACTCCGATTTCGAATACAATAATAAAAGCGTAAGCCGAGACATCCCGACTTACGCTTAATTTTTAAGAAGCTATTTTATTTCTCGATAACAATGCCCTTCTGTTTTCTTGCTTCTTCAAGGTCCTTGAGCATTTTTGCCTTTTCGGGACCGGAAATTTTATAGAACAGAATGGGAACAATGCACAGCAGAAGGCTTACACCGGGAACAATCGAAATAAGTGAGAATATCGCGAAGTTCTGCGAGGTTGTAAGCTCGGTCGCCGCCTTAATCGCCGTGTCGCTGAGCATCTGATCAACGGGAATATCAACAACCATGTATGCGATAACTATACCGCAGGTTGCGAAAGCGTTGCCGATCTTGTTGACAAATCCCTGACACGCGGAGCCGAGAGCGTTGTCTCTGAAGCCCGTGTGAAGCTCCATATAGTCGAGGCAGTCGCCAATCATGGCGTAGCAGATAACGTTAAGCACACCGAGAGGGAAGCTCGAGATTATCATAAAGGGAATACAATAATAAAGATTGTGTGTAAACCAGCCGATAAGCGTTGTGCCGACAGTCGCGAGCGCACCGATAAAGCATGTAGTGATAACAAGCTTTTTGTAGTCGAACTTCTTCATGAGAATGGGCATAAGAAGCATAGCACCGAACATACCGACAAGTGCGCATACGTCAAGAATAAGCTTGATACCTGTAACACTGTTGTTTATGGCTGTTGCTTTTTCCGCTGCCGAAAGACCTTCAAGAGGTTCACCTATATAGAAAGCGTAACGAGCGACGTGAAGGGAAGCCGCCTGAATCATGTATCTGCCGCAGGAGAGAATACCCATCGTGATAACAAGCATAAGAGGCTTGCATGTAAAAATACGCTTGAGCTTTCCGGGGTCGCCGGGCTTTCTTTCCTGTGCGGGAATAACAACACGTTCTTTAATGTCCTTTGTGCAGGCGGCATACAGCGCACCGCCGATAACAACGGAAATAAGAACCATTATAAAGTACTTTGTCTTTTCGTACTCTATTGTTTCATTCGATATGAAATTAGGAAGAATGAAGCTTACGATATACAGCAGTACCATGGGAACCGCAGAGCCAACGCCGTTTACCGTTCTGCCGATTGAGAATATGCTGCCTCGCTCTTCCGCATTGGGTGTCATAACGTTCGGCAGTGACCAGAAGGGAACATCCGCCATTGTGTAAAGCATACCCCATGATACATAGACAATAGATGCGTAAATCATCTTGCCGGTATTTGAAAGATTGGGGCAATAGAACATGAGTATTGTAAGAATGCTGACGGGGATAACCGCCCATTTTACGAATGCCTTGATTGATTTGCCTTTTTCCGTGCGTCTGTCGGCGATGATACCCATAAGCGGATCGTTTATGGCGTCCCACACACGGGCGAGAAGCATAAGCAGCAAAACAAACATCAGCGGAACCTGAAGCACATTAATGTAAAAGTCACTGATATAGGATGACATCATGGCATAGATCATGCCCTGACCTGCCGCACCTATTGCAAACATGCGGAATTCTTTTTTAGATACGTATTTGTCGTTCATATAACGCCTCCGGAAATTTTGGATTGAATACGGCGTTTTTGCCGCAAATATTCAACTTTATTATTATACAGTATTTTAAAATATTTTACAATAATCTTTTTCTCTCAATGTGATATTTGTGAAATTGAGACAAAATTCTTATTGCGGATTTGTCTAATAATACCCGAAGACGGACATGAACCTTAAATTGTTCGTTAATATAGCCAAAAAATGCATGTGAAGTTTGTTGAACAATCCGAATAAAAATTGTAAGAGAAATTTGTTTTGTTCATAGTTTAGCAATATATATGTGATACCATGATAACAACGACAGACAACACGTGTCGGTTGTTACACAAAACTTTTTTCTTTTTTGTAATTATTGGGAGGATTATAAATGTTTGAAGTTATAATTAAATACGCAAAGCAGATATTAAGCTTGTTCACCGGGCTTGTTTCACTTATCTCCGGCAACAAGGATAACTGAATTTTTTCGTTTCATAAAAAGACTGTCGGCGGCGTTTTCCGTTTGGCAGTCTTTTTATTATTTTTTTGACAAGAATCAGAATCTGAAAAGATTTATGCCGATGCTGTCGTCATGTTCACGGTCAACCGTGCCGTCGATTATATCAATAAACATTTCGCATGTGACGCTGATAACGGCTCTGTTGAGATGACCGCCGAAAACTTCGCCCTTTTCGTTTCCGGCACTCATATGAAGGTGACAATAATGCTCGCCGTTCATGGTGTTTATGTTGCCGAGAAGCGACAGAAGCTCAAAGTCGCCTGTAAAGGAATTCGCTTTATACTCCTTTTTGTCAACATCATAAACTCCGACTGTAAAGTCATTTACCGCACCGATTGCCGAGACCTTGGCAAGCTTAATGCTTTCCGCCTTCGCGATTTTTTCAATCTCGGTCAGAATTTCTTCGCCTCTGTCAAGGCGTGCCACAACTGTGTTGTCAAATCGTTTGTATTCCATAGAATTTACTCCTTACAGATATTTTTGATATTCCGATACGGCAATGCGGTCACACATCTCGTTTTCGGGGTGACCGTTATGCCCTTTTATCCAATTGAATGTTACATTATGTAAAGTTGTCAGCCTTACAATTTCCTGCCACAAATCAGGGTTTAATACAGGCTTTTTGTCGCCTTTTTTCCAGCCGTGTGCCTGCCATGAATCGAGCCATTTTTTGTTGATTGCATTACAGACATACAAGGAATCCGTAAAGCAGTTCACTTTACATGGTTCTTTTAACGCTTTCAGTCCCTCAATGACAGCCGTCAGCTCCATTCTGTTGTTTGTTGTCGCTTTTTCGCCGCCGCTCAGAACTTTTTGTGCCGTATTATGTCTCAGAATTGCACACCAGCCGCCGGGGCCGGGGTTTCCGGAGCATGCGCCGTCCGTGTATAAACTTATTTCTTTCATATATTTTTCCTTTATATTTATTATCTGTATTTTACATCATATTACAGACTATATCAACATTGATTTTCATAATGTCAGGTTTTATGCTTGAAGTGTCGAATGACTTATTATATAATTGTGTCAAACCTAAAAAAGGGAGAAGAAAATGAACAGTTACACAGACAAAACAGCCGAAAACCGCGCAAAACAGCTTGTTGCGCAAATGACCTTGGAAGAAAAGGTGTCTCAGCTTGTAAACGATGCCGCCGAAATCAAGCGGCTTAACATTAAAAAATATGAATGGTGGAATGAGGCTCTTCACGGTGTCGCTCGTGCCGGCACGGCAACCGTTTTTCCGCAGGCGATAGGGCTTGCCGCTTCATTTAACACATCACTTCTTTTTGATGTCGCAACGGCTATTTCCGATGAAGCGAGAGCAAAATACAACGAGGCTCAGAAAGAGAAAAATTATGAGAGATATTACGGGCTTACTTTCTGGAGTCCCAACATAAACATATTCCGTGACCCTCGCTGGGGACGCGGACAGGAGACCTATGGCGAAGATCCGTTTCTTACATCCCGTCTTGCCGAGAGCTTTATAAGCGGCATGCAGGGCGACACGGAGCATCTTAAGACTGCGGCATGTGTAAAGCATTTTGCTGTACACTCAGGACCCGAGATGGGAAGGTTTTCTTTTGATTCCGTTGTCGGCAAAAAGGACTTGAACGAGACATATCTTTCCGCTTTTGAATACAGTGTAAAGAATGTCCATCCCGAAACCGTAATGGCATCCTATAATAAAGTCAACGGTGTTCCCGCTTGCTGCAACAGCGAACTGTTAACCGATACTCTTCGTAAAAAATGGGGCTTTGACGGCCATGTCGTCTCTGACTGCGGTGCTGTGCATGAAATTTTCAAGTCGCATCATTATGCCGACAGCGATGCCGAGGCAGCCGCACTTGCGATAAAAGCCGGGTGTGACCTTAACTGCGGAACGGCATATGAAAAGCTTATCGATGCATATGAGCAGGATCTTATAACCGAGGATGATATTGACAGGGCACTTGTCCGTGTAATGAGAACCCGTGTAAAGCTCGGTATGTTCGACGAAAAAACGGAGTATGACCACCTCGGATATGATGATGTCTGCTGTGAAAAGCATAAAAAACTGTGTGAACAGATGACAAGAGAAAGCCTTGTCATGCTCAAAAACAACGGAATTCTGCCGCTTGACAAAAACAAGGTGTCAAGTATTCTGCTTGTCGGCGCAAACGGTGACGATGACGCTGTTCTGCTCGGAAGTTACAACGGTTTCCCGTCAGAATATCATAATCTGAGGCGTGGACTCTGCGATCGTTTCGGTGCGGATAAGATTAAATACGAAAAGGGCTGCGCGCTGCTTTCGGGTACGGAAGAAGAAATCGAAAAAGCCGCTTCTCTTGCGGCAAAAAGTGATGTAACCGTGCTGTGTCTCGGTCTTAACAGCCGGATTGAGGGCGAACAGGGCGACGCCGACGACAGAAAAACAATTGAACTGCCCGAGTGTCAGCAGAAACTCCTTGAAAGAATATGTAAAAGCACAGACAAGGTCATTCTTGTTCTTATGACGGGCAGTGCCGCGGCTGTCCCCTATGCCGAAGAGCACTGTGACGCTATAATAAACGCATGGTATCCCGGTGAGTTCGGCGGCAAGTCAATAGCTGAGCTTATCGCGGGTGACTTTTCGCCTTCGGGCTGTCTGCCTGTTACATACTATGCTGCAAGTGAAGAGTTGCCCGATATTTCTGATTATTCAATGAAAAACCGCACATATCGTTATTTTAACGGCAAGCCGCTTTTCCCGTTCGGCTTCGGTCTGCACTACACAACATTTGAGTTTTCGTCTCTTGATTGTGACGGCAAAACCGCTACCGTTAAAGTCAGAAATACAGGCAAAGTTCAATCAAAAACGGTTGTTCAGATTTATGCCGACAGTGCGTCTGTTGAGGGCAGTCCCTCTCTTCGTCTTATCGGTTTCGCAAAAACAGAGCTTGCCCCGGGGCAGACAGCAACCGTTAACGTTAAGCTTGATGAAAAGGCGTTTGTTTTGTTTGACGAAAACGGCGAAACATTCACTCCCGAAGGCGAATTTGCGGTTTATGCAGGCAACTGTCTGCCGACGGCGAGGAGTGTTGAGCTGGGAGCAGACAAGTACATCGGCATTAAACTTAAGTAAAAAATGACAGAAAGTGAGCAAGGAGCAAGGAGCAAGGAGCAGTTGCTGAGGAAGGCACTGCGTGCCTTGGATTGTAAGCTTTGCTTCTTGCAAGCCTGTATTCAGAAGGTCAAAATCTCTTTCTTGCTTTAATTTTTAGTTGTTTTTCGGAAAAATCGAACGGCTGAAATTTACGCAAATATAAATAAATAAAAAGGCACGGCAAAATTGTGAAAAAAAAATAAAAAAGTACTTGCAATTCATATTCAGCTGTGCTATAC
>CAVFUV010000115.1:0-6761 GCA_963625735.1 bacterium | reverse complement strand
GAGTATGGAACTCTACGAAAATCAGAAGAGATTTTGGCGGTTGACTAAAAGAAGGTTTTCATGAGAAACGCTGTTGCGGTATTTTAGCAGGAAAGCCTTTTCGCTACAAAGCCGCTGCCGAATAAAATAGATTACCAAACTGCAAATACGAACGGAGGAGAACTTATGGCGAGTCATAAAATAACAAAGAAAATATTATTCATTGTCGGGGCGGTGCTGTGCTGCGTGTTTGCCGCTGTACTTGTCTGTAACCTGACGATTATCATAAAAGGAGTTATGAATCCCAATGTTCCGCCGTCGGTTTTCGGCGTGACGCCGATGGTCGTGCAGTCCGGCTCCATGAGCGGCAACGCCGAGGATCATATTGAGGTCGGAGATTTGATTTTCACCGTAAAGCCTGATATTTCCGAGTTGAAGGAAGGCGACATTATCTCCTATATGGAGGGCAGTATCGCAGTTACGCACCGTATTGTTGAAATACAAACCGATGAGAACGGCAAGCGCAGTTTTATCACCAAAGGAGACGCCAATAATACCGAAGATCCTGCCGTTTCCGAGGATGCCGTGTTCGGCCTGTATAAGGGAAGAATCGCCAAGCTCGGAGATTTTGCCATGTTCCTGCAAAAGCCGCTCGGTATGGCGGTGTTCATAGGAATTCCTGTTTGTGCTTTTATTGTGTATGATATCATCCGTCGCCAGAGGAGTTCCGGCAGGGTTAATAAAGAGACCGAGGAACTGAAAGCAGAGCTTGAAAAACTGCGTGCGGCTGCCGGAGAAAAGGAAAACGAAAAGGCAGACGGCGACGGCAATACATAAATCGGTATCTTCCGCAGAAACGGTGCCACAGCCGGACAAAGCGGTGATATATATGAGGGTAAGTCCTCAATTGAGACGATTTCTCGTCTCACGAAAAAACGGTGACGATATTGAATCGTCTCAACAATCTTTATTTTAAGGAGGAATGTTCAATGACTTCAAAAAAGAATTGGACGATGAGAGCAGCGGTTCTCATGCTTGCTCTCGTACTTATCACATCATGCTTTGTCGGAGGCACCTTCGCGAAGTATGTAACCAGCGGCAGCGGCAGCGATACTGCACGCGTTGCTAAGTTCGGTGTAAACATCGGAGCAGCTGCAGACTTGTTCAGCAAAACCTATGCGAAGGATGACACAAGTTTCACCCTTGCCAACGACACAGTTGTGTCTTCAAACGATGACAAACTGGTTGCTCCCGCAACCAAGAAAAGCATTGGCGAGTTTACACTCACCGGCACCCCTGAGGTTGCTGTGCGTGTGAACTATAAGGTTGATAAATTCACGCTTACAAACTGGACAACAAATGGTACAGATGAATATTGCCCGCTTGTGTTTACGGTGAAAGAAACTGACTATAAAATCGGCGATGCCGGAATCTCCACTGTAGACGACCTTGAGACTGCGGTAAAGAACGCGATAGAAGCAGTGACAAAAGACTATGAGGCAAATACAGACCTTTCTGGCAAGACGGCGGACAACCTGACTGTGTCGTGGAGTTGGCCTTTCTCTACATCGGATGCCAACGATATCAAAGATACAGCTCTCGGTAATCGAGCTGCCAACAATGTTGCGGATGCTGGTAAGGTTGAGTTTACAGTCACCATGTCCGTAACTCAAATCGACTAAAAATTGATTTTTACGGCTTTGGTAAAGCTGTATATCCCCCGCCATGTGGCGGGCGGGGGATCCCTTCGGGGTATATGCGGAAATCCCGGTGTGATGCCGGGGGAGCTACATATGGCTCGAAGCTATGTCGGAGAAATGATTGGCTTTGCGTTTTCGCTGCGGGAAGAGGTAGTTATGAATCACATCGTGAAAATACGGGACTGGATGTTCCCGGTTATGCTGATACTTTTCATACTGCAGGTCATTCTGCTGCCGGTCGTAATCGGACTTACCTATGCGACGCGCAGCGAGAGACCGGAGCATATCCTTACCTATACGACGGGTTCTCTCGTTTGGGATAAGGATACTTCCGTGCGTCCCGACGGCTCGGCAGAGCTTTCCTTTTTTGAAACGCTCTATGAGAATGTAAATGCAGAAAACGCCGAAAAGGTGTTGGCGCCGGGCACTGAAAAGGACAGTATTATCCGCCTGAAAAACAACACCAAGAAAACGGTGCGTTATACGGCAATACTATATAGTCTTTCGACAACGCCGGATCTCGATATCGGCGCAACCCTTTCGGGAGACGGCTTTTCAGATACATCGGATTATACCTTGCCCGATAAGATAAAAAAGGAATCGGTGGTGCGTGCTGTCGGCGGAGCTCTCGGAGCCGAAAAAATGCAGGATTTCGATATCAACTGGTTCTGGAATTTCGAGGACGAATCGGATATTGACGGCCGCGACCGCATTGATACCTATCTTGGAAACAAAGCCGCGGACGGTGACGCGGACGAAGCGACGCTCGGATTTTATCTCGTCGTTCATGACGGCGGCGATATTGAGCCATCGCCGCAGACAGGCGACAATACCATGATAGGAGGGTATATCGTTCTGATGTTCATCAGCGGCGGAATGTGCCTCATACTGACCTTCGCGAGAAAAAGGGGCAGCCGGGATGAAAATTAAAAAAACATTGCACTTTGTGTGGCTGACGCTGCGTGGCTTGATTTTTGTTTGCGTGGCGGCAATCCTGCTTGCAAATCTGTATCTGACAGCGGCAAAATCCTTTTTCGGACAGAAAAATCCAACGGTTTTCGGCTTTTCCACCGCCGTAATTCTGACCGGCAGTATGTCGGGAACGATTGAGCCGAACGATCTGATCGTCACTCTAAGACAGGACGAATATGCGGTCGGAGATATTATTATGTTTGATACGGACACTTCATCCGTAACTCACCGAATTATTGCGGAAGAGGAGGAAGGATACCGCACAAAAGGGGACGCGAACAACACACAGGATGAATCGCCGGTAAAGAAAGAGTCCGTTGTCGGAAAAGTGGTGCTTGTAATACCAAAGATAGGTGCATTCGTCCTCTTTATTCGAACACCGCTCGGTATGCTGTGCTTTTTGGCACTGTCAGCACTCCTTCTGGAGCTGCCGAGTTTAGTTAAGTATTTTATGGAACGAAAGGGAACCTAAGCAACCCGAAAAGGAGGCGGAAAAGATGAAAAGCAAAGAAACACAAGCAAAAAAATTAAAATTCCGGCTTCCTTTTTCCGCCGTTATGACATATCTTTTGCTGATTGCCATTGCACTGTCCGGCGTCACCTTTTCTAAATATGTGACCGGAACAACGGTCGGAGACAGTGCAAGAGTGGCATATATGAAGGAAATTACGATTTCGGAAACCGGAAATTTTACGGAGCCGAACCGATGGATTATCACGCCCGGTGTGGATATGACCAAAAGTGCCACCGTCAGTTTTGAGGGCAGCGAGATGGCTTGCTACATTTTCCTTGAAATTAAGGCGAGCGGCTGGACCCGTGCGGACAATCACGGCTATGCTTGTACCGTCGGTGGAGAAAGTATTCTTACATGGAGCGTAAAGGACGATTGGACCTATCTTTCCGGCAGCGAAGACGGGGCTGTATATTACCGTATCGTGAGCGCAAACAGTACGCTTAATGCCGAGGTTATTGCAGACGGCGGAAAAATAACCGTCAGCGAGAATTTGACAAAAACGCAGCTTGACAGTTTTCCGTCGGATATGTCAATTAAAATCAGTGCAACGGCGGTGCAGTATCACGGCTTTTCGGAATCGGTTGAGCTTGAATCCGGATACAGCGAACAGGACTGGGCAAAGGCTGCTTGGGAAATTGTGCGTAACAAATGATGCCCCACAGAAAGCAGGTGGATATTGTGAAATGGAGATATCGGGCAAAGCATTATAAGAATACGGAAAACAATGGGCTCAGAAGGGTTTTGTCACTCCTTCTGTGCCTTTGCCTGCTTACTGGAGTTATTCAGATACAGACGATGACGGCTTTTGCCGCTACATCTATTGATTCCGTGAACATTACTTATGAGGGAGAGTCCGTTGAAAAGGTGACGCTTCCGGAAAACGAAAGAATAAAACTGACGGCGGAATGTTCGCCGACAATTGATAATGTCACCTATCAATGGCAGATCCTTGCGGATATCGAAACAAATCTTTGGGTAAATATATACGGTGCGTCTGCTCAGTCGCTTTCTCTGTCTTATGCCATGCTGGGCTCGCTTTTGGATGAGTCGGGCAGCGGGTATGTCCGTTGTCGGGCGACGGTCGGCGACAACAGCTGCCTTTCCGATCCTGTATGCGTAACCGTCTCTTACAATGTGCTTAACAGCACCGCATTAGCAGCGGAAAAAACATCAGAAAAAACATCTGCGAAAACATCGGTTCGAAAAGTGCGTGCGCGTCTGGCGGCAGCGGCAACACCCGAGTATGTGGAGATTTCCATAAACTATTTGGACGCCGTTACAGGGCAGCCGATATATACGGGGTTTACCGCACAGATTCAATACGGAACATCCTATTCCTACTCCGTTATATCCCCGACATATCTCGGCTATGCACCGTATTATAATGCGGCCAATCCTTCGGTAAGTATATCGGGCGGAGGAACGGTTACCGCTGATGACGACGCAACAGTGATTTATTTGAATGTTCCGGAAACTTATACCGGGTCACAGTATGTGGTGAATGTTTATTATAAGGCAATTGACGTGCCTTACGGTGTGCGTTATTATTTTCAGAATATCAACGACGATCTGTACACCGAGGATGTGGGATTGTATCGCATTTCCGCAGCAAAAACCGGAACGATTATTTCCAACGAGGAGCTTGAATTGCAGGATGCGGATAGGGCAAATGGATTTACAAAACTCTATCACTATCCCGAAGCGGTAGCAGCTGACGGATCGACCGTTTTTCAGTGCTACTACGACCGCAACTACTATATGCTTAAATTCGATATGGCAGGCGGCTACGGCACCGACCCGATTTATGCCAGATACGGAACGGCGTTTGTTGTGAATACTCCCACCCGCCACGGATATGTGTTCGCCGGTTGGGACGATATCACCGATGGGGAAGGAGACGGTATTGCGGATACGCTTCCCGATACGATTCCGGACAGCAACCGCACCTATAAAGCACTGTGGCAGACCGTCAACACCACCTATACAACGGTTTATTGGCTGCAAAACGCCGATGACGATGAGTATAGCTATATCGGAAGCACTAAAACAAACGCACAAAGCGGAGATTCGGTGTCGGGTTCGGACAGCCTGACGGCGACCACTCCTCTTTGCGGCAGTGACCATACTCATACCTCCGACTGTTATCCGCCGGATTTTACACAGTATGTCTATCAAAAAGCCGATACCGATGTCACCGTCAACGGTGACGGCTCATCGGTTGTTAATGTTTATTATAAGCGGCATGAATATACGCTTCACTTCTATTATGCCAGAGAGAAGGACGGCGTCTATCAGGTTGTGGGCGGTTCTACCTATTATTTCGGTAACATGGGGACTTCCCGACCGTCAACATATAACGTTGAGAATTTGCTTGCTCAAGAAGCTGACAAGCTGTGGGGAAAAGTAAAAAATCTTCCCACAATCAAGGAGCAGTATGTGGACAAATTAACATCCGGAACGCTGGAGGGGAATGGCTATACCTACCATTATCTTGAACTGACCGCAAGATACGGCGCCGACATTTCAAATTCCTGGCCGGGTGAAGTGTTTGAGCCAACCGAAGTGAGCGCTACCCATACTAGCAATGGTGCATCCGGCAATATGGGTGAGGGGCAATGGGGTAATTATGCTTATCTTTCCGGTTGGAACGGTGAATTTAAGGTCAAATACACAAAAGAACATGGTAATTCAACAATAAAAGGAATGTTTCAGAAGCTGGATGATAACCTTCTTTATGATTCGGACGAAGGAACATCGGATGTTGTCAACTTCCTCAGCTTTTTCGACAACGGAGCAGATATTAGTTGGAGCATTCCGAGACAGTGGATTTATGAATTATATGTTCCGATACTTGAGGGAGAAACCGCCGATCAGACCTATACCTATAACGGTGTAGATTATAAGCTGTTAAAGAGAATCGATACTTCTGATGACACGCAAGACATTTCCAGTCAAACCCAACCGACTTTGGATGGCTTTATTGCAGCCGGCAGTCAGCAGATTAACAATGCTGATTTGGCTGATGGTCGAACCTCTTATACCGCTCAGTTTTTTTATTCCAGACAAAGCTATAATCTGACTTTACATAACTATAACGAGACCTTGCGTCAAGTGGATGTTCTCTATCAGGCGAGCCTGGATGGTTACGCAAGCACCACTCCGCCGTATCCTTCCACTTTGGAGGAAAATGCCTACACCTTTGACGGATGGTATTATTCTCCCGGATGCTATGCAGGAAGCGAGTATAAAACGGGAGACACCATGCCGGCCAAAAATGTCGGATTGTATGCTAAATGGACTCCTGTCTCTCATACCGTTCGTTTCTTTCGCACCTACGATGATATGGTCGCCTATGAAACGACAGGCGACACAAGAGGCCTGATTGATACAAAAACGGTCACCCACGGCAATGTTATCGGTACCGTGGACAATCCGGAAGATACCTCCGGATATCATTACTCTTTCGGCGGTTGGTTCTATATGAAAGCCGGGAATAAAACCGCATATACACCCCTTGATATGCCGATCACCAAAGATATTAATGTCTTTGCCGACTGGGGATCGCATTCGGCACAGCCCTACCGTGTGCATTATGC
>CAVFUV010000114.1:0-6798 GCA_963625735.1 bacterium | reverse complement strand
GCATTATGCATTGTACATTGAACATCCTGCATTTGTTTGTTCATCGATTTCCTACACTTCTTCAGTATGGCACCTCTTTTGTATATTTGCCTGCATTTTTTTCTTGCAAATACACTGCTGCTCTGTTATACTGTTTTGTGTATACACAAAAAGGAGAAGCGAAAAATATGAACAGAACATTCAAGACAGCGGTTTCGATTATACTCACGGCTCTGACGGTGGTTTCAATGTCATCGTGCTCACTGTTTTCAAACATCAGAGAAAGCGTTGAGGAGCAGAAAAACACCACTCTTGCCGACACCCCCGAGGAAGAGGAACTTGTAAACCACTTTAATTCCATACTTGAAAATTCAATCCGAAATTCCGATAAAATTACCGAGGAAGTTGTATACAACTTCAACGACCTCACTATTACCGATGAAAACGACGAAAAAGCGGGGTTGCTGGGTCAGTCCGCATCCATGCTCAGAAAGCTTGTTGCCGAGAAAAAGCCCGGCAAGACAAGCAGAGAGCTTACAAAGGACGAGATAGACGATACACTTTTAGCAAGTGTTGAGCCCGAGATGCTTCTTGACTATGAATTTTCAAGAAACACAAGAGATGTCGCCGTTACGGATGAAAAAGAAAACGAGCTTACCGATGAAGAGGGCAACGAGCTTACAACCACAATTCTGACCGACAATATTCTTCACTCCGTATTCAAGTTCTTTAAGGACGTTCCCGATGAAGACGGCACAACAGTCGAGCCCGAAGAGGGTGAAACAGCAGAAGAGCCTACAACAAGAGTATATTCCGACGATGAAGTCATCGAAGAAATATTCGGTGAAGCGGCTGACAAGGCGGAGGTTCTCTCAAACTTCGACTGCATAAGCGCATATGTTGAGGTTATCGATTACGAGATTGAGAACAGCGACTGTCAGATAAGCTCCGATGTCGATCTTGTTGAGTCCGACCTTTCCGATATCGTATTCTCACAGAATCTTATAGTTACCGCAAGAATCAGGGGTGTAGGCGAGCTTGCCGATTACGGTGAAATGACCGCGACACTCAAGATAGAGAAAAAGACAACGTACTCTTTCACCTTTGAACAGGCGACGACGGAAGAGTAAGTTAGCAGGGAGCAAGGAGCAAGGAACAAGGAGCAGTGGCATTGTCAATTAACAATTAACAATTAACAATGTCGGAAGTCCTGCGGACTTGGATTTATAAGCTTCGCTGACATTGAAGTTAATTTTTAGTGGGTAGTTTTCACTTCTGCGAAGCTTTATAATCCAAAACACATAGCGTTTTCCTTAATTATGCATTATGCATTATGCATTGTTTTATCCTGCGGACTTGGATTTTATAAGCTTCGCAGAAGATAACTCCACTCTCCACTCTCCACTCTCCACTCTCGCCGAAACTTAATTCGCATCACTCGGAGGCGAAAATTTATGCGTAAAAATTTCACTCTTATTTTGGCTATTTTGCTCTGCGTTGCGGCGACCGTCTTTGTTTCTTCCTGCGGCGGCACTAAGGAGGATACAACCGACAACGCAAATATTGAGGCGGCTGACAGCACAGAGACAACCTCCCCCGCAGTTGAAGCGCCGACAGATGCCGAAGCATATAATGCAAAAAACAGCATAGAAAGCATGGAAAAGCTCGAGGAGTACGCAAAATCGTATTCGGCGGCGACCGATGCCGCCGGGCTTAACTCCCTTTTAAACGGCAGTACGACATACGGTGCTGTTCTGCTTAACGCCGAAAAAGGTCAGGCAACAGTCGAAGGCGGCTTTACCGATAAAACCGTTGTAGTAAAGTCCGCAGACTCAACCGTCGTTTCAAAGGCGGACGGTATGTCATATATAATCGAAGAGATAAGCGACGGCGGACTTATTGCCGAAAACAGAGCCGGCTCGGTTTATGTCAAGGGCGAGAATGTTTCTCTCACACTCAAAAACGGTGCGGACGCTGTTTATATCAGCGGCAAAAACTGCGATGCCGTGTTTAAGGGCGGCGAATTTTCGGTTGTATATGTCAACAATATAACTGCGAAGCTTACAAATCTCACAGACAATGATATAACCGTTACACTCGCAAACAGTTCAAGAATTACCCTTCCCTCGGGGCAGGTATACTCACTTGAAGACAACAGCTTTTCAAAAGCAAAGTAAAATTCGGAGCAGACAATGACAAATTCTTATTCCGTTTCGCTTAAAAAACTGATAAAGGATAACGGGTTTGAAATTCTCTCAACCCCCAAGGACCCGTCACAGATATACATTACAAGCCGTGATGTTAACCGTCCCGGGCTTATCTTAGCGGGGTATGACGACTTTTTCGACCCCAAGAGAATACAGTTTCTTGGGTTAAGCGAATTCGGTTATCTTAATTCACTTACAAGTGCGGACAGGGAACGCTGTCTTGACCATTTTCTCTCGAAAAAACCCTGCTGTGTCATAGTCACAAGAGGGCTCGAGCCGATGGAAGAGCTGGTTCCAATCGCAATCAGATACAAAGTACCGGTGCTTCGTGCCAACGACTCGACATCGGGCTGTATGTCAACTCTTATCGCGTACTTAGGCGTAGAGCTTGCCGAGAGAATAACACGCCACGGCGTACTGGTTGAAGTCTACGGCGAAGGTATTCTTATCGTCGGCGACTCGGGCGTCGGCAAAAGCGAGACGGCGGTGGAGCTTATAAACAGAGGTCACCGTCTTATTGCGGACGATGCCGTTGAAATCAGGCGTGTATCGTCAAAGAGCCTTGTCGGCACAGCACCCGACAACATAAGGCACTTTATAGAGCTTCGAGGTGTCGGAATAATCAACGCCGCGAAGATTTTCGGTGTCGGTGCGGTTAAGCTTACCGAAAAAATAGACATGGTCGTAAAGCTTGAACTGTGGAACGACAACAAGGTATACGACAGACTGGGGCTTGAGGACGAATATACCGAAATTCTCGGCATAAAAGTCCCCGTTACAACCGTTCCGGTAAAACCCGGACGAAACCTCGCTATTATCATAGAGACGGCGGCGATGAACAACCGTCAGAAGCGATTCGGCTACAATGCCGCAAAGGAGCTTATGCAGAGCCTCGGCATGAACGAGGACGATGATGCGGATGATAACGGACCGCTTGAGGTCTGGAACTGAAAGCAATGCCTGCATTGATTTCAATTAACAATCCACTTTTTTGTTTTTCGTAAAATTAATCTTTTGCGTCAGCTTATAATCCAAAACGCTTCAGCGTTTTCCACCATTGTTAATTATTAATTGTTAATTATTAAAACTTTATTTCCGGAGGGTATCATATATGTACAGAATAGGCGTAGATCTCGGCGGCACAAACATTGTAGCCGGCGTAATTGACGAAAACAACACGATTATCGCAAAGGGCGAGCGTAAGACAAACTGCCCCCGCCCGGCTGAAGCCATTTTCGACGATATGGCGGCAGCTGTAAAGGATGCGATGGCAAAGGCGAACATTACCGAAAAAGACGTTATAAGCGTCGGTGTCGGCACTCCCGGCTCGGTAAACAAGGGCGAAGAGCTTATTGAGTTCGCGAACAACCTCGCTTTCGAAAATGTTCCGGCATACAAAATGCTCAGAGAACGCATTAACATAGACAAGGTTTATTTTGACAACGACGCGAACTGCGCGGCGCTCGGCGAAGCTGTTGCCGGCTGCGGCAAGGGCGTTAAGGACTTTATAATGATTACCCTCGGCACGGGCGTCGGCAGCGGCATTATCGTTAACGGCAAGCTTGTCACAGGCGTAAACTACGCCGCAGGTGAGATGGGCCACATGGTAATCGCATACGACGGAATTCCCTGCAACTGCGGCAGAAGCGGCTGCTGGGAGAGCTATTCCTCCGCTACCGCTCTTATCGTTCAGACAAAGGCGGCTATGCGTAAAAATCCCGATTCGCTCATGTGGGATATAGCCGAAGACAAGCTCTGTAACGTAAACGGCGCAACATCCTTTAAGGCGGCAAAGCAGGGCGATGCGGCGGCAAAGGCTGTTGTCAACCAGTATATTTCATATCTCGCAATCGGCGTCGGCAACGTTATAAATATCTTCCAGCCCAATATTCTGTGCATAGGCGGCGGCATAGGCAACGAAAAAGAAAACCTTCTTGTGCCGCTCAGAAGACTTGTGGAAGCCGAGAGATATTCAATCCACGCCAAGAAACAGACGGAAATAAAAAGCGCGGTGCTCGGAAACGATGCCGGTGTTATCGGTGCGGCACTGCTTGACGAATAAAATGTCACTTTACGAAGAACTGAGCGCCGCCCTTGTGGGCACATCGGCGGTGCTTTTACAGAATGAACCCTTAAAGAACCACTGCACCTTCAAAATCGGCGGAGATGCGGAGGTTTTTCTGTGTCCCAAGACCGAGAAAGAGCTTACGGCGGCTCTTAAGGTCGTAAACAGACTTAACACTCCCCTTCACATTTTAGGCTGCGGGAGCAATGTTCTTATATCCGATGACGGTTTAAAAGGGCTTACGGTCAAGACTTCCGGCGGCATGACGGATATAATGTATCTCGGCGACGGCATAATATCGTGCGGTGCGGGTACTCCCCTTTCACGCCTTTGCACATTCGCTCTCGAAAACGAGCTGACGGGACTTGAGTTTGCGTACGGCATTCCGGGCTCGGTCGGCGGTGCCGTGTATATGAACGCCGGTGCGTACGGCGGCGAGATAAAAAATGTGCTTATGTCCGTAAGAAGCGTTGACAAAAACGGAGAGGACATAACGGAGACACCGGCAGATGAGCTGTCGCTGTCTTATCGCAGCACTCCGTTTATGACAAACGGCAGAATTATAACTGCGGCGTATTTCAGGCTTCAAAAGGGCACACGTGATGAAATCATGTCACGCATGATTGAGCTTATGAACAAGCGTAAAGCGTCTCAGCCGCTTGAATATCCGTCGGCAGGGTCAACATTCAAGCGTCCGACAAACGGCTATGCGGCGGCTCACATTGACGGGTGCGGCTTAAAGGGGCTCTCACACGGCGGTGCGGCTGTCAGCACAAAGCACGCCGGATTTGTAATAAACACCGGCAATGCCACCTGCAAAGATGTATTATCACTAATGCACGAAATCACCGACACTGTTGAACGCATGCACGGCGTAAAGCTTGAGCCGGAGGTGGAGTATTTGCACGATTAGTCGTGCAAATACAATTAACAATTAACAATTAACAATTAACAATTAAGGAAAGCACTGCGTGCTTTGGATTATAAGCTAACGCGAATTATTATATTACAACACAAAAAAACAGCCTAAATATCTGCGGAGCCTATACAAATCAAGTCCGCAGGACTTCCGAAATTCTTAATTCTTAATTATTTCTAGGAGTATTATCATGAAAGAACAGATTTATAATGTTCTGGGTGTCTGCCCGGAAATATTCGCTCTCGGTGAAAAAACAGCCGGAGAGCTTGAAGCCCGCTTTAAGAAGGCGGACGAAATCTCGGAAATAAATCAGCTGAAGGTACTCGGCGCGATGAAAAAAAATCGCGTAAACGCCGGATGCCTTTGCGGAACAACAGGCTACGGCCACGATGACATCGGCAGAGACACCTTAGAACAGGTCTATGCCGATGTTTTTAAAACTGAGGCGGCACTTGTTCGCCCGCACCTGACCTGCGGCACACACGCTCTGACTGTCGCGCTGTCCGCAAATCTTTTGCCCGGAGATGAGCTTCTGTCCCCTGTCGGCAAGCCCTATGACACACTCGAAGAGGTTATCGGCATAAGAGACTGCGCCTGCTCACTTAAGGAGTACGGCGTGACATACCGTCAGGTTGACCTGCTCCCCGACGGTTCTTTTGATTACGAAAACATCAGAAAAGCTATAAACGAAAAAACAAAGCTTGTCACAATTCAGCGTTCGAAGGGCTATCAGATGAGACCCTCATTCTCCGTTGACCGGATAGGCGAGCTTATCGCATTTATAAAGAACATTAAGCCCGAAGTCACTGTTATGGTTGACAACTGCTACGGTGAGTTTACGGAAGAGAAAGAGCCGTCCGAAGTCGGTGCGGATATGATAGTCGGCTCACTCATTAAGAATCCCGGCGGCGGTCTTGCCCCCACGGGCGGATACATAGCCGGCACAAAGAAATGCATTGAACGCTGTCACTACCGTCTGTCAGCCCCCGGTGTCGGTCAGGATGTCGGCGCGAGTCTCGGTGTTATGACTAATCTCTATCAGGGATTTTTCCTCTCCCCCACCGTTGTCGCAGGTGCTGTTAAAGGTGCGATATTCGCGGCGGAACTGTATGAAAAGCTCGGCTTTAACTGCGTCCCCAAGGCGGCGGAAGAGCGTCACGACATTATACAGAGCATTGAGCTTCGTTCAAAGGAAGGTATGTGCGCGTTTTGTGAGGGCATACAGTCCGCGGCTCCCGTTGACAGCTATTTTACACCCATCCCCGAGCCTATTCCCGGGTACAGCGATGAAGTTATAATGGCAGCGGGCGCTTTCGTTCAGGGTTCATCAATTGAGCTGTCCGCAGACGGCCCGATAAGAGAACCGTACGCCGTATATTTCCAGGGCGGACTTACATGGAATCACGCTAAATACGGAATACTGCTGTCACTGCAGAAGATGTATGAGCATGGGCTTGTAAGCTTGGAGCAGATTGAAAAGGCGATATAAGCAGGGGCCAGGGGCCAGGGGCCGGGGGCTAAGGAAGTCCGAAGGACTTGATTTATAAAATCCAAGGCACACAGTGCCTTCCTTTGAACCTGTCAAGTTTTTTGGACAAATAAAGTTCGTAAAAAACTAACAGTTACGA
>CAVFUV010000113.1:0-6805 GCA_963625735.1 bacterium | reverse complement strand
GCTATATAATCCAAAACACGCAGTGTTTTCCACAATTGTTAATTGTTAATTGTTAATTCTTAATTGTTAATTACTAAGATATTTAAGATATGATTCGGCAAACTCCCCCACCGTCAGCGGCAGAGTATCGATCTTTATATTTTTTTCTTTGAGTTTTTTATAAAGCACGGCAGGGGTAGGGACATCAAGTCCGCAATCCGAAAGCAGCCTGTCTTTTGAAAAAATTTCTTTGGGCGTACCTTCGGCGGCGACCTTGCCGTTATCGATAATTATGATTTTATCCGCGTTTACGGCTTCATCCATAAAATGAGTAATGAATACGACCGCCATACCGTATTTTTCGTTAAGGCTTTTAACGGTATTCATAACATCACGTCTGCCCTGCGGGTCAAGCATTGCTGTCGGTTCATCAAGCACGATGCACTCGGGACGCATCGCAATCATTCCCGCAATTGCAACACGCTGTTTCTGACCGCCCGAAAGTCTGTGCGTTTCGTGATGACGGTAATCATACATGCCGACGGATTTAAGCGCTTCATCTACACGTGTGCGTATTTCGTCATGCGGCAGACCGAGATTTTCGGGACCGAACGCGACATCCTCCTCCACAATTGAAGCAACAATCTGATTGTCGGGATTCTGAAAAACAACACCCACTTTTTTGCGTATGGGCATTTCGTTTTCGCTAATCGCCGTATCATCGCCGTCAACGGTGACCTTGCCGTAAGCCGGAACATATATAGAGTTTGACAGCTTTGCTATGGTTGATTTACCCGATCCGTTTCGGCCGAGAATAACAACAAACTCCCCCCTTTTAACGGTAAAAGAGATATGTTCGACCGCAAGTGTCATATTTGTATCTTCGTCATCATAAGAAAAAGATACATCATCGAATTTTATAAGAATATTATCTTCCATTTTAATCTTTTGTCCAGTAAGCGGTGGCTCCGCTCGGAAGCACAAGTCCTGTTTCGGTCGCTCTTAAACCTATTTCATCTGCCGATACCTTGCCGCCGAGCTTCGGCACAAGGAGCGTCCCCAGAATGTAACTCATAACCGACGGAGAAAGTCCGGTAGTATATGAATTTATTAGGAACATAAGCGCATCGTCACTTAAAACCTCGGCACACAGAGAAATAAGAGAATATACCTCATTTTCGAGCTTCCAGACTTCTCCGCCCGGGCCTCTGCCGTATGACGGAGGGTCCATAATTATGATATCGTATTTATTTCCGCGCCTGATTTCTCTCTCGACAAATTTTTTGCAGTCATCGACAAGCCATCTGACGCTTCTGTCGGCAACACCCGAGGTGGCGGCGTTTTCTTTCGCCCACAAAACCATACCTTTTGATGCGTCGACATGTGTAACGGCGGCACCCGCTTTAAGGGCGCTTACAGTCGCACCGCCCGTGTATGCAAACAGGTTAAGCACCTTTACTTCTCTGTCGGCATTTTTTATCACGTCTGCGACCATATCCCAGTTGACAGCCTGCTCGGGGAAAATACCGGTGTGCTTAAAGCCCATGGTTTTTATATTGAATGTGAGTTCATCATATCTAATCTGCCACGCTTCGGGCAGAGAAGTATATACATCCCATTTTCCGCCGCCGGTCGAGGAACGAAGATATCTTGCGTCCGCTTTGAACCACAGCTTGTTTATTTTGGGCGTTGACCATATGACCTGCGGATCGGGTCTTATAAGAATATATTTGCCCCAGCGTTCAAGACGTTCGCCGTCGGAGCAATCTATAAGCTCATAGTCTTTCCATTTGTCGGAAGTTCTCATTATATAAGCCTTTCTCTGACTACTTCTGAAATCTGAGTGGCAAGACGGTTAATCTGCTTTTCGTCTCTGCCCTCAATCATAACACGAACAAGCGGTTCTGTGCCCGACGCTCTTACAAGCACTCTGCCTGTGTCCCCAAGCTCTTTTTCGGCTTCTTCAATAGCGATTTTTATATCTTTATCTTCAAACAGTCTGAGCTTTCCGAGTGCCGATACTTTTACATTCATAAGAACCTGCGGGAAGATTTCAATTTCTGCGGCAAGCTCTTTAAGTGTTTTGCCTGTTGAACGTATAACATTAAGAATCTGAACTGCGGTAAGCTGACCGTCGCCTGTTGTTGCGTAGTCGAGGAAAATTACATGCCCCGACTGCTCGCCGCCGATATGAAAACCGCCTTCAAGCATTCTCTCAAGAACATATCTGTCGCCGACCTTTGTCTTTTCGCAGTTTATACCGTTGTTCTTGCAGAACTCGAAAAGCCCCATGTTGCTCATAACAGTGGCAACAAGTGTGTTGGCGTTAAGTGTGTTTCTGTCTTTTTTCGCTTTTGCACAGATTGCCATGATTTTGTCGCCGTCAACAAGCTGTCCGTCGGAATCGACACAAAGAAGTCTGTCGGCATCACCGTCGAAGGCGAAGCCCAAATCAAAACCGTTTTCGGAAACATACTTCTGCAGGCCCTCTATATGGGTTGAACCGCAGTCTTTATTGATATTTACACCGTCCGGGCGGCAGTTTATGACTGTGCATTCACAGCCGAGCCGTCTGAAAAGCTCGTTTGCGGTAACAGAAGCCGATCCGTTCGCGCAGTCAAGAGCTACACGTGTGCCGTAGAAATGCGCTATTGCGGTGCTTTCGATATGCTTAATATAATCTTTTACGGCATTTGTGCCGGAAGTAATCGAGCCGACTTCACCGCCGATTTTAAGCGGAGGCTGTTTTACTTCGTCTAAAATAATAGCCTCAATTTCTTCTTCCATTGCGTCGGGGAGCTTGTAGCCCGTCGACTGAAATATCTTTATGCCGTTATATTCGCACGGGTTATGTGAAGCCGATATCATAACACCTGCGTCGTATGAATATTCTTTTACAAGAAACGCCACTGCGGGTGTCGGAACAACTCCGAGAAGAAGTACATCACACCCGACGGAACAAAGCCCCGCGGCAATTGCGCTTGAGAGCATATCGGCGGATTTTCTTGTGTCCGTGCCGATAAGAACCTTAAGCTTTTTATCGGGGTTGCTTTTTGACAGAACCATTGCGGCGGCTCTGCCTATTTTCATAGCAAGCTCACAGCTTATTTCGGTATTTGCTATTCCTCTTGCACCGTCGGTGCCGAAAAGTCTTCCCATAATGTTATCCTTTCAAATTTATTCCGAGACCGGCAGTCCCAGGTGTATACGTGCGGCATTGGTGACAATTCTCCCTCGTGGAGTTCTCGCCAGAAAGCCTATCTGCATAAGATAGGGTTCATAAACATCCTCTATCGTTATTGCTTCTTCACCTACTGCGGCGGCTATCGTTTCAAGCCCGACCGGACCGCCGTTGTAATTATGTATCATTGTGGTTAAAATGCGTCTGTCGATATTGTCAAGGCCGAGCTCGTCAATTTCCATGCGTTTAAGTGCCGTCTGAGCATCGCCGAGAGTTATGACACCGCTGCCGACGACCTGCGAAAAATCACGGGCACGGCGCAGAAGTCTGTTTGCAATTCTCGGTGTGCCTCTTGAGCGGGACGCAATTTCAAGTGCGCCCTCGTCGTCGACTTCTATTCCGAGGATATGGGCGCTTCTTTTTACTATCTGCGCAAGCTCCTCGGGGGAATAAAGCTCCAGTCGAAGAATTACGCCGAAACGGTCACGAAGCGGAGCACTCAGGCTTCCGGCTCTTGTGGTGGCGGCAACAAGCGTAAAGGGCTGCAGGTCAAGTCGAATGGAGCGAGCGGACGGGCCTTTGCCTATTATAATATCAATCATTTTGTCTTCCATTGCAGGGTAAAGAACCTCTTCAACACTGCGTGAAAGACGGTGAATTTCATCTATGAAAAGCACATCACCGGCACCGAGATTGGTAAGCAGTGCCGCCAGATCGCCGGGCTTTTCGATTGCGGGACCCGATGTCGTATGAAGCGTTGTGCCCATGGTGTTTGCGATAATGCCCGCAAGTGTCGTTTTGCCAAGCCCCGGAGGACCGTATAAAAGCACATGATCCAGCGGTTCGCTTCTGTTTAACGCCGCCTGCATATATATGCTCAGATTTTCCTTTGCGGCTGTCTGACCTATATAATCGTCCATGGTTTTCGGACGAAGTGACAGATCTATATCAATGTCGGCAGGAGTAAAATCGGGAGAAGAAAGTCTGTAATCTTCTTCATCAAATGCGTTCATTGAAGCATTGTTTATTGAATTTATCGCCAATTACATTTACCTCCCCGACAGCATTTTGAGTCCGAATTTTATAAGGTCTTCGACGGACATATCGGCGTCTGCCTTTGCAAGAGCGTTTGCGGCGTCACCAGAAGCAAAACCGAGTGCTGTCAAGGCATCAACAGCTTCCGACATATTCCCGGTAAAACCCTGTTTTATTGCGGACAGCTCCCCTGCCGAAATTTTAGAGGGGATAGATTTTGAAAATTTATCTTTAAGCTCAAGAACAATTCTCTGTGCAAGCTTGGGACCGACATTCTGAGCGGATTTTATGGCTTTAACGTCGCCCGATGAAACACTGAGAGCCAACGCATCCGGTGTAAGAACGGAAAGAATTGAAATTGCGGCTTTCGGGCCGACACCGGACACTCCTATAAGCATCTTAAAGCATTCAAGCTCCGTCTCATCCGCGAAGCCGAAAAGCTCAACGGCATCCTCTCTTACGGATAAATACGTAAAAAGAGTAACAACAGATCCCAAGGAAGTAATTTTCTTCTGTGTATTTAGACTGACGGTACATTTAAATGCTATTCCGGAACAGCTGACAGCAACCGAGTTAATGCCGGAATATACCAATTCACCTGTTAAGCTGTAAAACATACTATATAATCTCCGAATTTACTTACGGTTTACAAGACCCATTATGCCCGAACACGAGCAATGTGCATGGCAGATTGCCATTGCAAGAGCGTCTGCGGTGTCATCGGGCTTAGGAACTTCGCTTAGTCCCAGAATCTGCCGTGTCATCTCCTGCACCTGTTTTTTCTCCGCACGGCCGTATCCGACAACACTCTGTTTAACCTGAAGCGGTGTATATTCAAAAATGGGAATATCGTTTTTTCGAGCGGCAAGAAGAATTACTCCCCTGGCCTCGGCAACATCAATTGCAGTCTTCTGGTTTGTATTGAAAAAAAGTTTTTCTATCGACAACGCGTCGGGTCTGTAACGTAAAAACAAATATGTAAGGTCATCATAAATGCATTTAAGCCTGTCATTAAAATCCATATCCGGTGTAGTCGTAACCGCGCCGAAGTCAATTACGCCGAATCTGTTTCTGTCAAACCTGAGCACCCCGTAGCCAACAATTGCATACCCGGGGTCGATACCGAAAATTACCATAAACAACCTCTGATTTGTTTTCATTACAGTATAACATACAAAATTGCGATTATCAACAATTTTGATAAAAAAAGAAGGCATGGCATTTTATTCATCCATACCATCTTTCATTTTCTCTTATATACGATAAGCTTGTATCACCGACCATTGCGATATCGGTCAGAAAAACTCATTAGCAGTTCGTGGTTCAGCGTATCGAAATATTTGGATAAATCAAGGCATACCGCATATTTGTACCCCTCGTCCGCATACTCTTTCACTTTCAGTATGGCATCCTTCGCACTTCTGTGCGGTCTGTAGCCGTAGCTTCCGTCTGAAAACTTCGGCTCGTAGATTGGTATTAATACCTGTGCTATCGCTTGCTGGATAATGCGGTCTATGACTGTCGGTATTCCCAACTTCCTTATTCCGCCGTTATCCTTTGGAATTTCTACTCTCCTTACAGGTAACGGCTTGTATTTGCCGCTTTTTATCAGGTTGAGCAGTTCTTCCTTATGTTCTTTCAGCCAAGGGAGCACTTCGTCGACAGTCATTCCGTCAACTCCGCATGCCCCTTTATTGGTTTTTACTCACTTGTAGGCATTGTTAAGATTATCCCTGCTCAACACCTTATCAAGCAAGTCCGTGTCTCTTGTATGTTCATACAAAAAAACGACTGTGGAAATCAAAGAATGTCTATGGTAAAATTTAACCGTAATCACTGTAAAACAGAAACTTCTGAATTTTATGTAAGATTGCCTAAAATATTACCACTAATAGATGAAAGAGGAAATTTCCCTTTGAAATTACAGAAAGGAGCCGAATAATTTGGACAACGGTGCAAGTAGCTACCGCCGTTTCCTTGACGGCGACAAAGACGCTCTTACGGAAATTATACGAGAGTACAAAGACGGGCTTGTGCTCTTCTTGGCCGGTTATGTAAATGACATTGTTGTGGCAGAGGAGCTTATGGAAGACACCTTTGTCAGTCTCTATGTAAGAAAACCGCATTTTTCGGAAAAGTCATCTTTTAAGACATGGCTTTATTCAATAGGCAGAAACATTGCACGAGAATACATAAGAAAGAACACAAAAGACCGGTGTTCTTCTTTGGAAAACCTGCCTGAGCTTACAGATGGAATTTACAGCACCGAAGCGAAAATCCTGCGTGATGAAAGGCATGTTGCACTTCATGCGGCTCTTAAAAGACTTAAACCGGAATATTATCGTGTGCTATGGCTTTGCTATTTTGAAGATATGAAATCAGATGAAATTGCAAAAGTCATACACAAAAGCCGTAACAATACTTTTGTATATATTCACCGTGCAAAGAAAGCGTTAAAAGACGAAATGGAAAAGGAAGGGTTTACAGATGAAAACATATAAAGAAGTAGCCGAAGATGTTTTTCGCAAAGGCGATGAATATCTGTTGAAAAAGAAAAAAAGAAACAAATATGTCATAACATCGACTGTTGCCTTTTGTGCGGCAGTATGC
>CAVFUV010000112.1:0-6807 GCA_963625735.1 bacterium | reverse complement strand
GGCAAAGGGTGTATAGACAGATGAGTTTTATCGAGCTTAATTCGGTATACAAAAAATACAAGATGGGTGAAGTCACCATAAACGCTCTTGACGGGGCTACATTCTCCGTTGAGCAGGGCGAGCTTTGCCTTATAGTCGGTCCGTCCGGCGCGGGCAAAACCACCGTGCTTAATATTCTTGGCGGCATAGACAGCTGTGACGACGGAAAAGTGAGAGTCGGCGGCGAAGCGATAAACAGCCTGAGTGCAAAAAGGCTGGCACTGTACAGGCGGCACGATGTCGGCTTTGTTTTTCAGTTCTATAACCTTGTGCCCAATCTTACGGCTCTCGAAAACGTGGAGCTTGCGACACAGATAAGCAACAAGGCATTAAGCCCCGACAAGGTTCTTGAAAGGGTGGGGCTTGCCGACAGAATGAACAACTTCCCCGCTCAGCTTTCGGGCGGCGAACAGCAGAGAGTTTCAATCGCCAGAGCACTCGCCAAAAACCCAAAGATTCTTTTGTGCGACGAACCGACGGGCGCTCTCGACTACGCCACAGGCAAGCAGATTCTGTCACTTTTGCAGGACACCTGCCGAGAGACGGGCATGACCGTCATAATCATCACGCACAACACTTCTCTTACGCCCATGGCAGACAGAGTTATCACGATAAAAAACGGCAGAGTAAGACGAATTACCGTAAATGACAATCCGCTGTCCGTTGAGAACCTTGAATGGTAAGGAGGCTTTAATTTGACCCGAATGCTCTTCAGAGATACTCTGAGAACAATAAAAAAGAGCGTAAGCCGATATATTTCCATTCTGCTTATCGTGGCACTCGGCACTGCCTTCTATACCGGCATAAAAGCGACCGCGCCCGATATGTTCGCAACGGCAAAAACGTACTTTAACGAATACAATCTTATGGATATTCGTATTCAGTCGTCAATCGGACTCACCGACGACGATGTCACGGCGCTTAAAAACATAAGCGGAATAGAATACGCGAGGGGCGAAAAATATATTGATGCCCTTGTGCGTGTCAACGGCGAAGCGGAGTGCGACCTTGACGGCACGCAGATAAGCACACGCGCGTACAGCATCTCCCCCACCGACATTTCAAACTTTCTAAACGGTGTGGATGACGGCAACTATATAAACAGAGTGGAGCTAATCGAAGGCAGCTACCCCACGTCATCGGACCAGTGTCTTGTTGATGCCAGCCGCCTTTCAACGCCCGATTCATACAAAATCGGCAGCACAATCACGCTCGAAAAGTCCGGCGGCAGTGCTCCCGACAATCTTTCCGCAAACGAATTTACAATTGTCGGCATTATAAGATCGCCCTATTATCTGTCATTTGAACGCGGCAATACAGATATAGGCAGCGGCAAAATAGGCACGTTTATTCTGATTCCCGATGAAGCATTTACCGCGGATTATTACAGCGAAATTTACGTAAAGGTCACGGGAGCGGACAGCTACGAGCCGTTCTCGGACGACTACTTTAACTTTATAGAACCGTATGTGACAGCTGTAAAATCAATAGCCGACACACAGGTAAACGCCCGTGTCGAGACACTGCGTCCTCAGCTTCTCAAAACAATAGAAGACGGCGAGGAGTCAATAGCGTCGCAGTCTTCGGGTGCCACAACCGACATAAAAACACTTGACGACACAATTGCGACACTGCAGAACCTTGTTGACAACGGCGAACAGCTTATAGCCGATGCCGAGGCGGAATTTAACGAGAAGTTCGGCACGGCGGAAAGCACACTGTCCGACAGCTCGGCGGAGCTTTCCTCGGCACTTTCGGACTATCAGACAAAATATCAGACCTGGCTCGAAAACAAGAACAAATATGACGAGAGCGCGACGGAGCTGAGCGAAAAGCAAGCTTTATACGACAGTCTCTATTCGCAGGTGACAAGTGCCCGTCAGCAGGTTAACACATTAAACGCCAATGTCACAACGATAAATTCACTTGTAACGGCCGCCGAAAACGTATTGCAGGCAATTGAAGACAAAAACATAGAAACAAGCTCCACAAGCGAGGTTCAGGCGATAATTACCATGATGCAGGCGACATACCCCGAGCTTTACAGTGCCGTAAAATCGCTCTCGACAAGCGGACTTGCGACCGAGATAATAGCGAATGTCGAGCCGTATCTGGAGCAGGAGAAGCTTCAGCTCGCAAAAACACAGAAAGAGCTTGAAGAGAAAAAAGCCACCCTTGATGAGCTTGCAAGTGAGCTTGAAACAATGAAGCAGCAGCTTGAAGCCGCTTCAGCCGAGAGTGCGTCGACAAAACAGCAGCTTGAGTCTGCGGCAAGCGATCTGTCCGACTATAAAGAGCAGCTCACAAGCAAGGGATACACGATACAGAACAGCGATCTGCAATTGCAGATTCAGCGTGTGCAGGCCGAGACGGAATTAAAGGAGCTTAAGGCTCAGGTTGAAGCCGCTCCCGCAAATCTGGCAGAGGCGCAGAAGAAAAAGGAAGAGGCAAATTCACAGCTTTCAACCTCCCTTTCGGATGCACAGTCAAAGCTTGACAGCGCCAAAAAATTATACGAAAAGCTTGACGACGTTGCATGGAACGTATACGATCGCTCCGACACGCCCGGTTACAGCAGTTACGGTCAGTCGGTGTCAAACATAAACATGCTGTCGAATATATTCCCGGTGTTCTTCTTTCTGATTGCGGCGCTTGTATGTCTTACGACAATGACAAGACTTATAGAAGAAGAACGAGTGCTTCTCGGCACATATAAAGCACTCGGCTACACTGTCGGCACAATCATGGCAAAATATATAATCTATTCGCTCAGCGCGTGCCTGTTCGGCACGATAACAGGCGTGTCAACGGCGATATTCGGCTTCCCGTATCTTATAAATTCGGCATATTCGATTATGTATTCACTGCCGTCGCTCATATACAAAATTCCGTGGCTTGACATCGGCATATGCTTTTTGGCATCGTTCTTGTGCACAACCGTTTCGACAATGTTTGCGGTCGCCAAAGAGCTGACCCTCCCCGCAAGCGTGCTGATGCGGCCCAAAGCACCGAAGGCGGGCAAGAGAATACTCCTCGAAAGATTTAAGTTTATATGGAAACACCTTAAATTCTCGTCAAAGGTCACAGCTCGAAACCTGTTCAGACACAAGACACGTTTTCTTATGACAATTATAGGCATTGCGGGATGCGGAGCACTTATACTCGCAAGTCTCGGAATGTATGACTCGGTGTCGGCCATTGTGTCAAAGCAGTACGGCGACAACGCCATAACAAAATATGATCTGCAGATTGCTTTTGACAACGCTCAGTCAACCGAGACACATTCTGCGGAATTCAACAACGCGAAATCGGATACGAGAATAAGCTCCCTTATGCTTACGTCGATCCGTTCAATGGTCGGCTTCGGTGAAGACAGAAACGAAAAGACGGATGTTTATGTGCTTGTTCCCGAAAACCCGTCGGAATTAAGCAATTACATTGATCTGCGTTCCCGCACTTCAAAGGATGCAATTACACTTGACGACACGGGTGCGGTTATTACCGAAAAGCTTGCAAAGACCGCAAATGTTGATGTCGGCGATCAGATAAACTTTGCGGATTCAGACGGAAATATCTACACAGTCACAGTGTCCGCGATTGCGGAGAACTACACCTTCCACTATATCTATATGACGCAGTCGGTCTATAAGCAGGCAGTCGGCGAGGACCCGGAATTTTATTACGCCATGGGCACACTTGCGGACTCGGTGAAAAATGACACCTCCGACGACGGCGCGGCGAAGGGCAGACTTGCTTCCGACCTTGTCGAAAAAGACGGCATTACCTCATTGTCATACACCACAGACAGTCAGGACACAATAAGCAAGGTAACGGACGCTCTTTCGTGGGTTATCGTTCTGTTTATTGCGGCGGCGACCGTTCTGGCGTTTGTAGTACTTTATAACCTGTCAAACATAAACATAATCGAACGGAACAGAGAGCTTGCGACACTTAAGGTTCTGGGCTTTTCGGACCGTGAAATGAACGCCTATATTTACAGGGAAAATATAATACTGTCTGTAATAGGCATAGTTTTCGGCGTGGTGCTGGGCATTCTGCTTCACAGAGCGCTTATCACGTTTACTTCCGTCGACACAGTCATGTACGGGCAGACAATAAGCTGGTATAACTATCTTATTTCAATCGGACTTACCGTGTGCTTTATTGTCGCGGTTAACATGCTTCTGAGAACAAAAATCAGGAAGATTGATATGGTGTCATCGCTGAAGTCAGTTGAATAACCAAAAAAGGCTTACGATAACAGACAAAAAAGATCAGTTCTCGGGAGCACCGCACCCAAGTGTGGAGTGTGGAGTGTGGAGAGTGGAGTTGTGCCGGATGCCAGGCCATATAATTCAAGGCACAATGTGCCTTTCCTCAGCCCCGGCCCCTGACATCCGGTCCCCGGCCCCTTTCGCAAACTTTATAAGAGTATAAAAAAAGCTGCAGTCCATTGCGGATTACAGCTTTTTTGTTTTATTCGATTGCCGTGAGAACGTATCCGTCAAAGATTTCCTCGTGCTTTGGGTGTTCGATGTAGCTGACGGACAGCATTTTTGCCGGGTCTATTCCCTCGCCCGTGCGTTTGAAATACGCTTCCTTGAAGCACCACACACGGAAAAAGCGATTTAAGATTTGTCTGTCCGTGATTTTTTCTTCGGTGATATTTTCGTTCGCTCCGAGAACAAAAGCCCTGTCTTTTTCGGTGCAGAACGCCCGCATAAGCGACACGTTAACCGGACGAATACGCTCAATGTCAATACCGACCTCATGTGTTTTCGACACGCCTACGGCAGCATACTTGCCGGAATGGGCGATACCGAAATACGCCGCGTTTCCGATTAGATACGGTTTTCCGCCGTTCGTTATTCCGAACTCGAGCGAGAGCCTGTCACATGACAAAAGCTGTGACAGCATATCACGCAGAAGCATATCCGCCGCTATGCACCGTTTTCTGTCGTCGTCAAAGCGGTAAGCAAGGCACTTTTTCTGCCGCTCGGGTGACATTTCATGAAAACCCATACGGTATTCATCGTCTGAAATAAGCGTTATATCACGGGTAAGAATATGTATCAAGATTATTTCTTCTGATACTTCCTGACGATATCCATAATATCGCCGACAGTGTGAATACCCATTGCCTCTTTGTCGGGGATGGTTACGTCAAACTCTTCCTCGACTTCGACAGCGAGATTTACAAGCTCAAGAGAATTGAGTGCGAGATCCGTGCGGATGTCGGTGTTCTCGTTAATCTCTTCGGGTGCGATGTCGATAAATTCGCAAATGATTTTTCTGATTTTGTCAAGCATAAATTATAACCTCCGTTTTTATCTTACTACGCCGTTTAACAGCTCTCTTATTGTGATATCGGGGTTTTCTATACCCTTCATAATTACATTAACGGTATTGTCGTGGAACGAGCGGACATTGTCTTCGCTTACAAGCTTATATCTGTACATGTAGTTTATGGATATCTTGCCTGTGTTGGGGTTCGGGAAAATTATAGCGTACAGGGGGTTAAAGTATCTGCCGAGGTTGTATGTTCTGAAATCAACGTCAAACTTGCCCAAGGTATCGGGAGCCATGGGAAGCCACGATGCCATAAACGCCGAACATCCCTGAATCGTCTTGTGGTTGTACATTTTCATCAGCATGCCTCTGGCATAGGTGAAGGGGTAATCGAGGTGTCTGAAAATGCCGTTTCTGACCATAAGCGTCTCTTCGAGCGCGTCTTTGAATGACACTGTTTCGGGGAAAATCGTACGAATCTGTATGGTCTGAGCGATGCATCCGCCCATACGCATATCCTTGTAGGTCATACGCTTGCTGCACATAAGGTTGCAGAAAACATCGGGTGTGCGATAATTGACGGCAGAGCAGTATGTACGCATGCCGAGAATAAACAGAGCCTCGGGAGATACGTTGCGTTCCTTGCAGAACTCAAGAATTTTCTGTGTCTTGTCTTTGTCTATGTCAAGAATCATAAAGTGCGACTTGTCATAGATGGGGCTGTATGCCGTCGGAACCTTAAGCGCGGGATTGTGGGTGCGTTTTCTCTCTTTTTCGAGGAACTCGGGACCGTGAATACCGGCATAACCGGGCTCACCGCCCTTTGCGAAATACGCTTTATAGAACTCCGTACCCTTTTCGAGACGGGCGGTGTTCTTCATTCTCTCGTGCTCTTTTATGATATAGTCCTCATATTTGAACATCTCGGGCGGCAGCTCTTTGCCGGACACAAGAGCGGTATAGACCTTCATAAGATCCATATAGAAAATGAAAATGCCCATAGCGTCCATAACAAGGTGCGACACGTTGAAATATACACCGTTGTAACCCTTGAAGCTGCGGAAAAAGTATATTCTGAAGGTTTCATCCTTGAGGAAATAGACGGGAGTCTGAGCATCCTTATTGAAGAAATCCTCCTGCTCCTTTTCGGTTGAAAAGGTATAAATCGGAACTCTGTCAATTTTGTATTCGGGGAGAAAGTACTGCTTTATTGCCTTGTCGTCCTCTTTGAAGCGAAGGCGAAGGCAGTCGTTTCTCTGAATTTCTATGTTAAGAGCCTTCAGAAGCAAAGAAAAATCAATGTCATAGTCAAAGCATACGGATGACGGAATCTGAACTATCTGCTTGTGGAAGCTGTATTTTACGAGCATATAAATGTTTTCCTGCGACGGAATAAGATTGTAAAGCTCGCTCATTTTTCAACACCTCTTATAATTTTTAAATTTTCGTGAATAAGTATAGCACATCACAGCAATAAAA
>CAVFUV010000111.1:0-6891 GCA_963625735.1 bacterium | reverse complement strand
CAGAATACCCAGCGTCTTTGTGCCTATATACATCGCGATAATCGTAACAATGGGGGAAAGTCCGGCCTGCCCCGCGACAAGCTTCGGTTCGATAATCTGACGTATAACCGTAATAACAGCATAGATGACGAGAAGTCCGATGCCCATCGAAATATTGCCGCTTATAAAGCTGTATATCGCCCACGGAATAAGCACCGTGCCTGTTCCGAGAACGGGGATAATATCGATAATGGCTATGATAATCGCTATCATTATTATGTAAGACGAGTCGAAAATCCCGAAAGCCTTAAGAATGTACAGGCCGACTGAAAGCTCCGTCGCAGTTATGAGTATGATAAGCAGATACGCCTTGAACATTTTTCTGAATGTCGACAGAACTATTGATTTTGCGTTAAGAAGCTTTGTCTGCGTTTTGGGCTTTGCCTGACGCAGAATGAAGTCGCGGATTTTTTCGTAATCGGCACACATGAACACCGTTGCGATTATGGTAATAAGCACGCTGATAAGAGCCGACGGCACCTGCCCGAGAGTGTTCTTAATCAGACTGCCGCCCTTTGACAGGAGTGAAGACCAGTCGATGCCGGTTGTGTCAATGGGAAGCTCGGAATAGTTGCTTGAAGAGAGTCTGTCAAAGAACGATGTTATGCTCTCACTTGCCGTCTTCGCCAGTGCGTTCGGGAGCATGCTTACGACATTGAGCGCGTAGTTTTTGACCGTGTCGGCAATCTCAGACATATCACCGAATGTGTCTTTTAAGTAGTCGATAAAGCCCTTTACCTGATCGACGATTTCCATTCCCGCGAACATTATAATCGTGGCCAGAAGCACCAGAATAAGCAGAACAAAAATCGCGCTCAGAGGCGAGCGGGGTATCCTGATTTTTCTGTTGAGATATGTGATGGGACGGTGAAGCAGTGTCGCAAAAACAAACGCGAGTATAAACGGCATAAGAATTCCCGCGAATGTCTTGAACACAAGATAGAACGCCGCCAGAATCATAAGAACATATGCGACGTTTATAAGCGTTGACAGTCGCTTTTCGGTAGCTTCGCTCATAAAAAACACTCCTTTTGCGGTACGGATTAGACTTTTTTTGTTATATTTCCATTGTACAACAATCGGTTTATATTTACAACACACCAATATTTAAAAATCATTAAATACTAAATTGTAAGAGAAAATTTATTTAATTTATTTCGGCTGTCTGACGATTTTCCAATATCCGGAGTCGTTGCCGCCCTCACGTGTGATATAGCCGTCTTCTTTCAGTGTTTTTATCGCTCTGCAGACGGTTTTTTCGGATTTTTCGATTTTTGACGCAAGCTCGGGTATTGTCAGACAATCGCATTCGTTAAGTGCATCATAAACGGCTTTTTCGCTTGCGGAGAGCCCTCGCTCGCTTTCATGTGTGTTTTTGCGGTAAAATACAAATCTGAAGCCTGTTTTTGTGTTTTCGTATTCATATTTTACTCCGGCGGCTTTGCATGCGGAAAATGTTCTCTCAAATCCTGTTCCGAATGATTCAATCACGGAGCACTTGAACAGAACATTGACGATTTTCGGATTCAGCATAATCGGCTCTGCGGAATTTTCGGCAAAGTCCTCGGGGACAAATCCGAGCGGGAATAATCCGGGGCTGTAAATTGTCACTCTGTCACTGAAAACCTCTATCGCAAAGCTCGTATTCGAGAAATAACAGCCGTGAGCAAATGCATTCACAATCATTTCTCTTATTGCCTTTTGCGGAATTTCGGGCACTTCCGTTCGTCTGGCGTTGCCGTCAATCACTATTTTCCAGTCGATAGATGACAGAATAAAAGAAATACCCTCGTCTATACATTCAAAAATATTTCCTTCAAAATGATTGAGTTTTATGAATGTGTCTTTGGTGACTGTGGCGTAAACGGCAGTTTTGAGCAGTACGGGATGTTCTTTTGAAAACAATACCCTTCCGGCGTTTGTCAGAACATTATTTTCGGAGTCGTAAAGACCGAGCTTTTTCAGTATTGACAGAGTATCCGTGTACTGATATTTTATTCGTCCGCTTTCGTTTCCGTCGGAAATAACCCTTTTAAGAAGCTCTTCATCCGTATTCTCGACAGATTCGTCGGACGGACTTTTCTCCCACTCGGAATAATCCTTCTGTCGTTTCTTAAACAGCTTTTCGAGCTCCGTATCTGACATCTGTTTGTCTTCGTCGGCAAAACGCTCATAGTATTTTCCGTAGGCGGAATACGGCGTGGCCGAACCGTTAAATGAAACCTCGATAAACGCTTTTCCGTCGTCGGAGTGTCTTGTGGTTATCTCATACCATACAGCAGGCTTTATGTTGTCGCTTATATCACGGGAAAGCTTTCTTTCGGTGTCTTTGCCGATATCCTGTCCTATAACATCGCCGTTGTCTTTAACTCCGAAATAAAGACTGCCTTTTTTGTGTTTATTGAGAATGGAGGCAATGGAAATAATGCCCTCTTTTGTTTCCGATGTTGATTTTTTGAATTCTATAAACTCTGTTTCTTTGCCGATGTTCATATTCATTCCTCCTTAATCGGTCCGGCTCGGACAAAATAAATGACCATACTCCGGTCATAAAAAATGTCCATACTATGGTCATTTTACAATGTCCATGCCGAAAAGTCAAGATATCCGTTAGAAAAACGGTTTTTCGTTAAACAGATTATATGCATATTAACATAAATGAAAAAACAGTTGACACGACCGCCGTGGGTGTTATATAATGTGAAATTGTAGAAATAGGGGCAAGTACGCCTTTTTTCGAGAAGCGGCACATTTCTCTGTTCAGTGCCGCCACAATGAAAATCAGAAATGGAGGGGTAACGATGAAAAGAACTTACCAGCCCAAAAAGCGTCAGCGCAAGATGGAGCACGGCTTCCGCAAGAGAATGGCGGATCGCAACGGCCGCAAGGTTCTCGCCCGCCGCAGAGCAAAGGGCAGAAAGCAGCTCACTTACTAATCACCGAAAACCGGCAACAAGATGAACCGTTTCGAAACTCTTAACAACAACTGTGATTTCCGCCGTTGCTACGGCAGAGGAAAAGTGTACACAAATCCTGCGTTGGTAACTTATGTAGTCAGAAACCGCGCGGGAATTTGTCGTATAGGAATAACCACAGGAAAAAAGATAGGAAACGCGGTTCAGCGCAACCGTGCCCGCAGAATTATCAGGGCGGCGGCAGAGATGCTGCCCGATACAAAGGGCGGGTATGATATCGTTTTTGTGGCTCGCACAAGAACGGTATTCAAAAAAAGCACCGATATATTATCGGTAATGCAAAAGCAGCTTATCACGGCAGGTGTAATTGATGCGTAAGGCGGCACTTAAAGCCATAGAATTTTACATGCGGCGCATATCCCCTCTTTTTCCAGCGCGCTGCAGATACTATCCTACCTGCTCACAGTACACATACGAAGCCGTCGAACGGTACGGTTTCATTATCGGCTCCGTTTTGGGAGCTATGAGGCTGCTTCGATGCAATCCGCTGTGGCCCGGCGGCGTTGACCCCGTGCCCGACTTAAAATGGATAGACTACATCAAGACAAGAAAAAATCACCATGACACACCCGGAGGTTCCAGATGACAGGATTCAGAGATATATTGGCAGTCCCGTTCGGCTGGGCACTTGGAGCACTGTACAGCATAAGCGGAAACTATCTTTTTTCACTTGTACTTATAACTCTCGTGCTTAAGCTTTTGTTGCTGCCCTTATCCGTAAAGCAGCAGAAAAACGCCGCAAAGCAGATGCGTCTTCAGGCGAAGGTTAACAAGATAAGAGCCAAATACGCCGGCGGCGGAAGAGAAGCTCAGATGAAAATCTCCGAGGAAACACAGGAGCTGTATAAAAGAGAGGGCTTTAATGCCGCAAACGCAGGCTGCGCGCCCCTTCTTCTTCAGCTTATCGTTATGATGGGTCTTTACGGTGCAATCTACGCACCTATGTCAAAGGTGCTTCATGTAGGTGACGCGGTTATCGAGGAGCTTCAGAGAGTTTATCTCGCACTGCCCGACCTTGCCGCAAATGCCGCAAAAGACACTTACAGAATGGAACTCAACATTCTTAACCGTTTTTCCGATATCATTCCGAATCTTGACACATCAATCGTGTCGCAGGATACGATAGCGAAAATTCAGAATTTCGTTGACCATTTCTCAATCTTCGGCATAAACCTGACGGAGTTGCCCAAGAATTTCAAGGGCAGAGACGACGCCGTAGCACTCATTCTCATTCCCGTATTTGCGGGTCTGTCCGCTATGCTTACAGCCGTTTACAGCTACTTAAAGCAGCGCAAGACAAACCCCGAGATGGCAAAGAACCCTTCAATGGGCTGCATGATGCTTTTCTCTCCTCTTATGAGTGCTTATTTTGCGTATTCACTCCCCGCAGGTGTCGGCTTCTATTGGATCATATCAAACATCCTTGCGTTTATTCAGACAATAGCTCTCAATGTCGCCGTAAAACCGCAGAATGTTATCGCCGGACAGATGATTGACGAAACCGTACAGCGCCGTTCACGCGAAGAAAGCATCAAAAAGCGTGTGGCGTTTACACAGTCCCAAAAGAAATAAAAAATCGGAATCGCGGCAAAAAGAAAGGAATTTTTGCAATGATAATAGAAAAAATCGGCACAGGCGCAACAGTTGAGGAAGCCTATGATCAGGCCAAAACTCTTCTTAATGCCCCCGAGACAGCCGAACTTAATCACGAAGTTTTAGAGTATCCCAAAAAGAAGCTCTTTTCAAAAATACCCGCACAGGTAAAAGTATGGTACGAGGTACCCGATGCTCCCGTTAAGGCCGAGCCTAAGACCGAGTCCGTAAAGGCCGCTCCCAAAAAGGCAGAGCCCGCAAAGCCCGTTTCAAAGCCCGCATCAAAGCCCGCTCCCGCTCCTAAGAAACCCGTTTCTCCCAAGGCGGAACCCAAGAAGGAAGAGGCGGCACCGGTTGAGACTGCTCCCGAAAAGGTTGAGGAGAAGCCCGCACCTGTGGTTGAAACACGTGTTCCCTTTGAAATTACCGATGACGACAAGCTCGCAAACCTTCTCAAGACCATTATTAAGGGCATGAGCATTGACGAGTTTGAATTAAGCGGCGAAAAGATAGCCGAAACAGGCGAAATCATCTATAACGTATCCTGCGGCGATAACGACGGCGTTCTTATCGGCAGACGCGGCGATACTCTCGATTCAATTCAGTATATTCTTCGTCTCTCTCTCAACAGAGGCATTGACGACGACAAGCACACCAAGGTATGCGTAAATGTCGGCAACTACCGTGAAAAGAGAAACGAAAACTTAAGAGCACTTGCGGCAAAGCACGCACGTCAGGTTCTCAAGTACGGCAGAAACGCGGTTCTTGAGCCGATGAACCCCTATGAGAGAAGAATTATCCACACCGCAATTCAGGAAATAGAGGGCGTTACATCGCACTCCGTAGGTTCCGACGGCGGCAGAAGAGTTGTTATTTCTCTTGAGGAAGGCGTACAGCCCACACATCCCGCACGTGGCGGCTACAACAATAACCGCGGCAGAGGCGGCTACAACAACCGCGGCAGAGGCGGCTATAATAAGGGCGGCTACAACAAGGGCGGCTACAACAAGAACAGAGGCAACGGCAGAGACGGCTATCAGAAGAGAGAAGCATATCAGCCTTCCGTTACACGTGAGCCCCGCAAGGATACAGCCGGAAGTCTTTACGGTAAGATTGAAATTCCCGCTAAGAAAGAAGACAAATAAGAAAACTTCGTTTTCAGGGGTCGGGATTCAGGGACCGGGGGTAGAAAAGGAAGTCCTGCGGACTTGATTTATAAAATTCGCCCAACCAACCGGTGCCTTTCAATATGACCTCTCTACGCGAGAATCCGTAATACACACAAAAAAACAAGCTCTCGAGGGCGGTGAACCTTCGGGAGCTTTTTTGTTGAATTTTTATTGTTTATTTTTGTACAGCATAATAACGGTGATTATATACAGCACCGGAGAAATTGTTACAGCACCAAAAGCGGCAGCTTCAAGACCGGCAGTTACTCCATATGCATTTCCCGAATAGGTTTCCAATGTAAAATAAACGGCACCTGCAATAAAAATAACCAGCAGCATTATCTGCATCATTATCAGAGCCCTGCTTCTGTCGTTTTGGCTTGATGGTTTGACAGGTTTATGTGGTTCGTCATCGGCAAAAAATTGCTGAATTGAGATTTCGAAGGCATCACATATTTTGCTCAGAGTTGTAATATCGGGTTCGGACTGTCCCGATTCCCATTTTGATACCGCCTGACGGGTAACGCCGAGTTTTGAGGCTAAATCCTCTTGTGACATTCCCTTCTTTTTGCGTTCTGTGGCTAACTTTTCGGATAAGATCATGTGGTCTACACACCTTTCGTATTAAGGAATATTAACAGCATTGTCATTCCAGAGATTCCAATAATCAAGAGCAGAACTTACGGAAACTGTAAAACTTTTGGTATTAGATAGTCCTAAACTGAAATCACCGCTTGCAGACACTGACGCCGACGGAGAAACTGAATATGTTGCAGATCCGCTTATTAGATATTTTTTAAAGTTATGTGAAAACTTTACACCGTATTCCATTGTGCCGCTTTTTATTTTATTTACCTCAACAGTTCCGTATGAACTTTTTCCGGCTTTGAGATCAGAATCCTGCAGATTAAACATTACAAGTCCGGTGCTGCGTCCTGCCACTGTACTGTATGTTCCATCACCGGAAGAGAGATAATATGAAGCGTATTTTGTATCCCATTCCAAACCTACAAAATCAATTGGCCCGGGTTTGGATTCTGTTTTATTGGCTTTTAAGAGCCATTGCAGATGATATATTGTCGAAGATATACGTTTTGTGCAATATACAGTAAGAG
>CAVFUV010000110.1:0-6907 GCA_963625735.1 bacterium | reverse complement strand
ATATTATATTATGTCATTACGATAATTCTTTCGGGGGATGCGGTGCTTTTCCGCAGGCAATTTCTTTATGAGAAGTAAAAAGCAAAATACAATTTTCAGCATGATTATCACGGCGATTTTTGCCGCCCTGATTGCGGTCGGAGCGTTCGTTTCGATAAACATAGGCGAAGTTCCGTTTACGCTTCAGAGCTTTGTAATCTTTCTGGCATTCGGCACAATAGGCTGGAAGAGGGGCACGGCAAGCGTCGGAATTTATCTCCTTCTGGGACTTATCGGTGTGCCGGTTTTCGCAGGCTTCAAGAGCGGTGCGGGAGTGCTGTTCGGGCCTACCGGCGGATTTCTGCTCGGTTTTCTTTTGGCGGGTTTTGTTTACGGAATTATTTCGTATCTGTTTCGCAAAATTCATATTTTCGGCTTCTTTGCAAGGCTTGTGGCGTCGTTTTTCGGTACGGTTGCGGTATATATCTGCGGCTGTCTGATGTATACGGCGGTGTATCTTAAAGAGGTTACATATTCATCCCTCGGTACGTCATTTCTGGTGTGCGTCGCTCCGTTTATCATTGTTGATATCGTTAAAATGTTTGTAGCCGCCGCTGTGTCGGTAAGACTCGGGAAGATTAAGATGGTGGCGAGGATGATGGGGAGTTTGGAACAGTTTAAGTGAGCAAGGAGCAATGAGAAAGGGGCCGGGTGCCGGGGGCCGGGGGCCGGGGAAGGAAGGCACTGCGTGCCTTGGATAATATAGCTTCGCGCTGCGGATAGTGTGGAGAGTGGAGTTGGGTTACACAGAAGGTGAGTTTAATAAGATAATAAGAGCGTTATTGAAGCCCGGGGTGGGTGAAAATGATGCTTTTTTTATTTTTAAAGTATGCAAATAAGCTTTGTTATAATCGGAATTGTAAAATTGAAGGTGAGGACAAATTTTTGATATTTGGGGTGAAAATGTGGTGAATGTATATAAAATATGCCATGAAATTATGTCGGAAGATACAAAAAAGTGTGCGGAATGCACAAAGAAAAAAATATTAAAAAAAAGTGTTGACAAAGTGAAAAAGGCGTGGTAATATATGTACATACTTCATCAAGGTAAAGCGTTACAACACTAATGCAGTAACACAATACCGCAACAAAGGAAACAAGACAAAACAAAAAGAAATGAGGAAACAATCATGAAAAAGGCATTATCCGTAACACTCGCAATCGTAACACTTCTCGCCGCAATTTTCGCGTTCGCATCCTGCGGCTCATCCGACACCGAATCCACAAACGACGCCGCTGTCGAAACGGCAGACAACACCGCGACCGAATCCGACCTCGCCTACATCAAAGAAAAAGGCAAGCTTGTTGTCGGCATCACAGACTTCGAGCCCATGGACTATCAGGATGCAGACGGCAACTGGATCGGCTTCGATGCAGACCTCGCCACAAAGTTCGCCGAAAAGCTCGGTGTTGAAGTTGAATTTGTTGAAATCGACTGGGACAACAAGATAATGGAGCTCAACGGCAAGAGCATTGACTGTGTATGGAACGGCATGACACTCACAGACGAAGTCAAATCCTCCATGGCAACATCAGACGCTTACTGCAACAATGCTCAGATAATCGTTGTTCCCGCTGACAAGGCCGACTCCATCACATCCGCCGAGGACTGCAAGGATATGACATTCGCTGTTGAAAGCGGTTCCGCAGGTCAGGAGCAGGCTGAAGCCAACAACTTCACAATCACAGAGGTTAAAGACCAGGCTACGGCAGTTCAGGAAGTTGCAAGCGGCACATCGGATGCGGCTATCATTGACTCCCTCATGGCAGGCGCTATGGTAGGCGAGGGCACAGGCTTCTCAACTCTTAAGGCTACAATCAAGCTCAACAGTGAAGAGTACGGCGTAGGCTTCCGCAAGGGTTCCGACGTTGTTGACGAGCTCAACACATTCTTCGCCGAGATGACAGCCGACGGCTCAATGAAGACTCTCGCCGAGCAATACGGTGTTCAGGACGCTCTTATAGGCTGATTAATATCGAACTTAAAATAATTTAACCGGTGACAGAGGGCTTATAAAACGGCTCTCTGTTATCGGCGTATTAAAGGAGCACACAATGTTTGCAAATTTTGCCGAGCAATTTCCGATTGTTTTCAATGCGCTGAATGTAGGATTTCTTCAGACGCTTAAATTGTTTTTTATAACCCTTGTGGGTGCTATACCCCTTGGACTTGTCATATCACTCTGCTCAATGTCACGCTTTAAGCCGCTCTCCGCGCTTATAAAGACACTTGTGTGGATTGTCAGAGGCTCGCCCCTTATGATTCAGATTATGATAATCTATTATTTTCCGGGGCTTATCATGCACAATAATATATGGGGCACAGGCGAAGGCGGCCGTTTTATCGCGTGCAGTGTGGCGTTTATCGTAAACTACGCCTGCTATTTTTCGGAGATATACCGAGGCGGTATACAGGGTGTGCCGAAGGGACAGCAGGAAGCGGCACAGGTTCTGGGGCTTACAAAGAGTGAGACGTTCTTCAAGGTCACTCTTCTTCAGATGATTAAGAAGATAGTGCCGCCAATGTCAAATGAGATTATAACGCTTGTTAAGGATACATCCCTCTCCCGTATTATAGCGCTTCAGGAGATTATCTGGGCAGGCTCCAAATTCATGAAGGGCTCGCAGGGTATCTCGGGCGAAATATGGCCGCTGTTCTTCACTGCCGTATATTACCTTGTATTTAACGGCATACTCACAATTGCATTCGGTAAGCTTGAAAAGAAGCTGGACTACTTTAAGGCTTAACCGCAACACTTCGGTTTAAACGATAGCGAAGTCTTATTCTCTCAGCATGGCGATTGTGTAAGTGTGGAGTGTGGAGAGTGGAGTTGTAGTTTGCAGGTTTATATTCGATTGAAAATAAATAAAACGAAACGGCAACATAGCGTTTTAATGTCAGGTTTTCGCGAAGCCGACTCCACACTCCACACTCCACTCCTTAAATAGGCTATTGCGATATTTTTCTTGTATTTTATATAATCCTCTCTGAAAGGAATAAAAGCATGTCAATTCTCGAAGTAACAAATCTTAAAAAGAAATTCGGTTCGCTTGAGGTGTTAAAGGGTATAACATTTACTCTTGAAAAAGGCGAGGTTCTGTCGATAATCGGCTCATCCGGCAGCGGCAAGACAACTCTTTTAAGATGCATAAATTCACTCGAAACGGCAACCGACGGCAAAATAACAGTTGACGGCTCCGCAATTTTCGACGGCACAGACGAGACGGTTCTGACAAAAGAGCAGAAGCGCCGGAATCAGCTTAATGTCGGGCTTGTTTTTCAGCAGTTCAATCTGTTTCCGCAATATACGGTGCTTAAAAATGTAACTCTCGCGATGGAGCTTCTGGCAAAAAAGCGAGACGACTACAAACAGAACAAAAAGCAGATATTGGCTGAGATTGATGAAAAGGCACGTGCGTATATCGATAAAGTCAATCTGACGGATAAAATAAACAGCTATCCGTGCGAGCTTTCGGGCGGTCAGCAGCAGCGTGTAGCGATAGCAAGGGCACTGGCACTCGAACCGAAAATACTGTTTTTCGATGAGCCTACATCGGCACTTGACCCCGAGCTTACGGCGGAGGTTCTTAAAGTAATAAAGAGCCTTAAAGAGACCGGCAGAACAATGGTCATTGTAACGCACGAAATGGGCTTTGCACGCAATGTGTCCGACAAGGTCATATTTATGGCGGACGGTATAATTGAAGAGCAGGGGACACCGGAAGAGGTTTTCGATAATCCGAAATCCGAAAAAACAAGGTCGTTTCTGTTAAAGGATGTTGAATAATGGAAAAGCGTATCGGCATTAGCACGGTACGCTTTTTTTAATTAACAATTAAGAATTAACAATTAACAATTAAGGGGTCGGGGACCGGGGGTGAGAGTGGAGTGTGGAGAGTGGAGTGTGGAGTTTTTGGAAAAGGGGCGTTTGGTTCTGAGTATGCAGGGCGGCAGTATTTTGCGTGAGTTTTGGCTTATGGGACCATTGTCAAAATGACGAAAACAAATTACTTTTAAGGGGCAGGGAACCGGGGGGGTGAGAGTGGAGAGTGGAGAGTGGAGTGTGGAGTTTTTGGAAAAGGGGCGTTTGGTTCTGAGTGTGCAGGGCGGCAGTATTTTGCGTGAGTTTTGGCTTATGGGACCATTGTCAAAATGACGAAAACAAATTACTTTTAAGGGGCAGGGAACCGGGGGGGTGAGAGTGGAGAGTGGAGAGTGGAGTGTGGAGTTTTTGGAAAAGGGGCGTTTGGTTCTGAGTGTGCAGGGCGGCAGTATTTTGCGTGAGTTTTGGCTTATGGGACCATTGTCAAAATGACGAAAACAAATTACTTTTAAGGGGCAGGGAACCGGGGGGGTGAGAGTGGAGAGTGGAGAGTGGAGTGTGGAGTTTTTGGAAAAGGGGCGTTTGGTTCTGAGTGTGCAGGGCGGCAGTATTTTGCGTGAGTTTTGGCTTATGGGACCATTGTCAAAATGACGAAAGTAATTTACTTTGCAACACTTTTGAAAACGGCAAATCATATGTGTAAAATGCTCAAAAAATATCCAAAATCGAGCCTAAAATGAGCCTTAAAAAATTACAAATTGTAACCATTTGATTTCAAGTTGTAAAGTTTATAGAAATTAAACAAAAATTAAGGATTATAATTCGATTTTAGAAATAAAAACAACCCGTTTTTTCGTCATTTTAGTAAAAAACCAAAAAATCGTATGTGCAAAGTGTACAAAAGAATTTTTGTTTTCGATTTGACAAACCTCTGCGAGATGAATATAATGACACCTGTTCTTAGCCTAACAGACGTGCTGAACATACAAAACCGCTCAAATCCTACAAAATAATATAAAACAGAGTGATCTTGTTCGGCACTGAAAGGCAAAAACCGTTGTTTTCTCGCACTTCGGTTCTTGCCAAACGGACAAGGAGTAAATTATTATGAGTAGATCTTCAAAGAGGCGAAACGCAAAACGAGAAGAAAACAGTTTTGTTATAATCCCTCAGACAGGTTACGAAGGACGCCACGTTTTTAAGGCGAGTGCTCTCGCCTGTGCCGCCGGTGTTTCTCTTGCCGCTGTTCTCGGAAGTGTTCCGGTAACGGTAGCAGAGGCGAAGACGGTCACAATCAAAGAGCCTATGGTGGCGTACACAGCGGAAATTTCCGAAACAAAGACATCGTATTCAGACAACACTTTTTTAACCCTTCAGATTCCGGAGCTTGAAGAAACCACAAAGGTTATAGAAGCTTATTTTGAGGGTGAAAAAGAAAGCGGCATTGATCTTTCAAAGTGCACCACAAGGGTCAGCACCGAGGAAGCTCAGGCAAGACTTGACGAAACAAAAAGACAGAAGGAAGAGGAGGAAAAGAAAAAGGCTGCGGCTGCGGCAAAGAAAGCGGCTGCAACGGTTTCCTCGGGCTCTTCAAGCTATGTAAGACTCAATTATGACGGCATCCCGATGAGTGAGATGACCGCTCCCGATTGGCTTACACTCGATGAAAACGGCGTTCCCACCGATTACGCTTACTGCATCACCGGTAAGGGCACGGCTTATTATTCGGGCACTACGACAGCCACCGGCACAAGAGTGCGTCAGGGCAGTGTCGCGGTTGACCCCAGCGAGATCCCCTACGGCACCGAAATGTGGATAACCTCCGCAGACGGCAGCATAGTTTACGGCTATTGCAGAGCCGAGGACACAGGCGGATTCGCAAGCTGGTCAGGCGGTGCAACAGTTGACCTCTATATGCATTCGTATGACGACTGCGTAAAATGGGGCTGGCGCGGAGTTAAGGTTTATATCCTCAACTGATTAATCCCGTCACTTTTGACGGTTTACATATATTATACATAAACAAAGGTAAGAACATTTAGCCACGTGCTGACAACGAAGTATTGGTTCTCGCCGAAAAGTCTCCCCTGTCTTTGTCCGAAATCCTCGCAAGGCGACAGCCTTGCTTCGTTTTCGAACTTCGATATGAAAAATTTTTCTTGGCTACGAAACTGCTTCGCATTTCAAAACAAAAGTATAGTACAAATTCGTTACTGACAACCGATTTGTTATACATTAAATTTACGAATAGTTTTTGTTTTGAAACAACACTTCCTTTTCGGCACGCGGCTTTTGCGGAGAGCTTTTCGGCTTTCCGCTTTTTTATTTTTTATATAAATCATACAACGGAATCCGGCTCGGAAAATTCTCGAAAAAATCCGAGAAACACAAAAAAACTGTTGACTTTTTGTGTCTTCGGTGCTAATATATATAAGCAATATGCGAATGCGCTGATAGCTCAGCTGGATAGAGTGACTGGCTACGAACCAGTAGGTCGGGGGTTCGAGTCCCTTTCAGCGCGCCAGACAACCGTCGGGAAATATCTCGGCGGCTGTTTTTTTGTTTTTATTTTGTTGGAAATTTCGGCTCCGAAAAGTCAATAAATACAGAAAAATCCTTCCGTACTTTGCGTGCTGTCGGTGATTTTTGCATTTTGCATCTTGCGTACTGTCAATTTTTCGAAAAAATCGGACTTAATACCGACCGTATTTTACTCTTCCGTAAAGTCTTTTTTGCCGCATATAAATTCCATTAAATTGACATGATGTATCCCGATTCTGTGTTGAAGCAGATAATCTGTTGTCATGACATATTTTGGGTAGTTGTCTCTTATTTTCTCAAGAGGAAGATATTCTCGGTCCTCCGTTGCCTTGCTTTCGTTTATGGTATAAGACACCTGAACATAGGCGTAATTCAAGGCATTGTCCCTTAAAATAAAATCACATTCAAGCTTGCCGATTTTTCCGACGCTTATGTCGTAATTTCTGCTTCGGGCATAAATAAATACTATATTTTCGAGTGCGGGCCCATAGTTTATTCTGTTG
>CAVFUV010000109.1:0-6971 GCA_963625735.1 bacterium | reverse complement strand
GTCGTAGGTTATGTCAATTGTGGGAGATGCGATATCGATATCAAGCACGTTCTCCGCAGTATTTACATTGCCCGCGTTATCGGTAACGGTAACTTTTACGGTTACCTTGCTGCTGTTGTTTTCATCTGCCTTGACGATAATGTCACCCGAATATTCAGTTACAAGATCCTTCTTTTCGGGAGATTTATTGTCAAACGCGAACAGAGTGGTCTCGGGTACGGTTGTAACGGTCTGACCGTTAATTTCAGCCGAAACCGTGTAGGTTACGGTTTTGATACCGGAATATACATCGGTTTTGTCGTCAAGAGTATCATTCACTTCATAGTGCAGCTTTACACCCTTGTCCGCTTCAACTTCTTTTGTGCCGTAGATTCCGTCGGAATTTGCCTTTGTCACGGCATAGAGTGAAACGGGAGATTTTTCAAAATCCACAACAAATCCGTCGGTATTCAGAAGAATGCTGTTGCCTGCCTTATCTGTTACCTTTACATAGACATTAAACTGCTCGGTCTTTTCAATCTCGTAAAGATTTTTGTTGACGGCTTTCATAAATTCCGTGCCGGACTCATACTTAAGAGCGGATGTATCGGCGGGTGTGTCGGAATTTGACTTAAAGTATTCAATTTTAACGGGGCTTGTCGCATCGTTTGCACTTGCCTTTACCGTTGCTTTTTTGTTTGAGTACAGACCGAATGTAAGCTTTTCCAGAATCTTGTCTGCTTCATTCCACACGCTGTCATTGATTTTTACTTCGCCGACAGGTGCTGTGGTATCTACCGCAAAGTCTGTGGGAGCAACACTGCCGTTAAACTTTACATCGGCATTCTTATTGCCGGCGTTGTCGGTATACGATACTTCGAATGTGTAGTTTGCATCCGCATTATAGGATATGGTTGCAGTGTGGGTATCCCTGTTGGGGTCATCCGCATTCTTTTTATCTGACCAGCTTATTGTATAAGCATCGGCGATATCATTACCGGCAAGATCCTTTGCGGTGATTTTTATGTTCTCTTCGGCTGCCGCAGATGAGAAATGGTCACTTCTCTCGGTATATACAACGGTCGCCGTGCGTTTCGCGTTGAAATATTTGTCATTGGCTGCGGTATTGTTGTCGTAAGAAACACTTATCTCGGGAGAAGTTATATCAATGTCGAGTTTAATGTTTTCTTCCGTTATATTGCCTGAGTTATCGGTAACGGTTACCTTGACGTTAACATCGGAGCGGTTGTTCTTGTCGGGATCCACAACGATAATTCCGTAGTAATCCTTTGCGAGCTGATCCTTTGTGGGTGCTTCGTTGTCAAAGCAATGCTTGCCCGTCTGTGTGACGCTGCCGCCGCTTGTTACTTCATATTCAACTCTCTTAATGCCGGAATATACACTGTCTGTGCTTTCGCCATCCTTGGCGGATACGGCAATTCTCACTCCGTAAGGCTTGCCCGCATCGTCTGCCGCCACATCGTCAATATTGTATATGCCGTTAGCTGAGGCTTTGTCAACGGCACTGAGTGACAGTGTCGACGAAACATTATCAATCACATGGCCGTCACTTGAAACATATACAAAGTTTCCGGCATTATCGGTAACTCGCATATAAACCGCATACTGACCGTCATCCTTAAGCTCCGGAAGTTCGGAGGAGAATGCACCGTCGTTATAAAGTGCCTCAAGCTCGCCTTCGTTTAATGCCGTGTTTCCGGAATGTCTGTAATACTCTGTTTTTATCGGAGAAAGAGTATCGTCACTTGTTGACTTGACTTCAAACGCATTCTTTGAGAAAGCGCCGAATGTGAGAATTTCAACAATTTTATCCGCCCAGCTCCTCTCGGAAATCGTGATTGTGCCTGTGGGCTTTTCACGGTCAACAGTAAATGCAGCGGGTGAAACGCTGTCTACATATGCAATGTCACTGTCGGTCAGAGTATTGCCGGCTTTGTTTGTGTAATCAATCTTCCAGCTGTATATACCGTCGCCCTTAAAACTTATGACAGCCGTGCGACTTGTCCACTTTTCGCTTATTGTCACATCATCGGATGACACTTCAACCGTATTGCCGTTTTTATCCTTCTTTGTTATTTTGATAATCTCGGAGGGTTTTTTATCGGCAAAGGAGCTGTCGCGATCATTTATGACAACGGTTACGGTTCTTTCGGAACTAAACCAGCCGTAACCATCGGACACTGTAACGGGTGTTCCGCTCGCTGTGACAGTTGCGGTCACGGTGTCAATATTTATATCAAAAGTATATTCCTTTACAGACTCATTTCCGGCGTTGTCGGTCACGGTCACGATAAGTTTAATTCCGTCGGCGTTATTCTTTTCGGCATCGATATAAACCGAGCCATCAAATTTATTGACGAGATCTTTCTTTTCGGGCTTCTCATTTTTGAACTCAAACAGAGTGCCGCTCTGAGTTACGCTTCTGCCGTTTACGACCTCGTATGTTACGGATTTGATACCGGAATAAATATCGCTGTCGGATTCTTTTACCGAAATTTTCGCTTCTATTCCGTTTATCTTTTCTTCGCCGACATTGTAGCTCTTAATGTCGGCACTGCCGTACTGCTCGTTCGCCTTATTGGGAAGCGTTATCGTAATATCACTTGCCGTTTTGTCGCATATAATACCGTTTGTTCCGAGATATGTGACATTGCCGGCATTGTCAACCAGTCGGGCATAGACCGCGAACTGTGCGTCACTTGTCTTGTTGATTTCTTCGGAACCGAATTTTTTGTCGGCATAAATTGCATCAAGATCGCTCTCGGCGAGAACATCCTCGGCGTCTGACGCATAATATTTAATTTCCTTAATTCCCGAAAGAGCGTCCGAACCGTTCTTAACGGTTACCGATGTGTCATTCTTAGAATACAGACCGAATGTGATCTTATTCAGAATCCACTGCCAGTCTATTCCGCCTTCCCAATCCGTGCTCTTTACAACAAGAGAACCTGTGGGCTGATTTTTATCAATACCGAAGGATGAGGCATCTTCGCCGGTAATCGTGACTGCCGCATTAACGGAAGCCATGTTGGTGTATGAATAGCTTATTTCTTTGTATTCACCCTCGGAAGCGAAAGTGACTGTTGCCGTATGAGTATTGCCCTCATTTACCCAATCGCTTACTGCATATTTTGTTTCGGAGCCTTCCGCGAACGCAAAACCGGATTTTGCACCTGCGCCGTCAAATACATCCGCACGGTCGATTATTGTTATTTTGGCGGTTCTGTCACTGTTATACCAGCTGCCGCTTGCCTCGGCGGATTTATTGTTTTCAAATTCAATACTTACCTGAGGTGCATCTGTGCAGACCTTAAAGGTCGCTTCTTTTTTGTCTGCCTCATTACCCGCTCTGTCGATTGCGGTAACGGTAATCTTGACATTTTCGCTGTTGTTTTCAGCCGCGGATATTGCGATTTTCTCAAACTTCTTGCTGTCGATTATGATGTTATCTTCATCGCAATTGAAGATTTCTTCTTCCTTTGTCTGCTTGCCGTCACACTCAACCGTATATTTTACGGATGCGATACCGGACCAAACGCCATTATCCTTAACCGTGAAGTTAATTCCGAAATCGGCATTAAAATATCCGTTTTCATTTGCCGGTTCTTCGGTTGTGATATCACCTATAATGGGCTTGCCGGTGTCGTATTTTATTGCGATATCCGCACTCTTGTCGTCAAACAGAACCTCATGCCAGCCGAAATCATAACGGACCTCGATTTTTTTCAAGGCAACATTTGAGTCAAACACAACACTTTTCGTTGCTTTATCACCGTAAACTTTTCCGGTTTCATCAGTTATGCGCAGGCCCTGCTTTTCCGTTGAAAATGTAATTTTTGTGCCGGACCTGAAAATGTATGTATTGTTGTCAACACGCAGCGCATCAGCCGCATTCCATGAAAGAATACCTTCATCAGCGGAATTTACGTTTTCGGGCTGTTTGAAAGTAACTTCAACATTTTTGTCTTCGGTTATTCCCGTGACGGAAAGCGTAAATACATTGTCATCTTCGGTTTCTTTGACAAGACTGATTGCCGAAACTTCGTTGATATTAACCGTATCAATAACATATCCGTCGGCGGGCTTTATTGTAAGAACCGCGTCTGTGCCGTGGTTAACCACAGAGCTGACAGGCTCAACGGTTCCGTTTACAGTGTCTTTAACCTTTACATTATATACTTTAGGAGCAAAAGTAATCTCAATTGTACTGTCAGCTGAAAGATTATTAAAATCATACTTGTAATCATCATCGGCATATGTATTGTCTGCCCACTCGCCTACCGTAGTGCCGTTTACGACAACCTTCTGCACGCGATAATCTTTATTCGGAGTGGCTGTAACCGTAACATTTGTGCCGGAAGTTACCTTAACCGAACCGCCTGTGCTTTCGGGGTCGGTTGTTACGGTGCCGTTTTCTCCGTATTTCACGGTAACGCTGTAAATCTTAACAAATGAAACCTTTATTTCCGTATTCTTATCGACAGTCAATTTGGTTTCGAATTTATTATTATCCGAAACCGTCTGAGCTTCATTATTAACCGAAACCTCGGCAATTACATAGCCTTCATCGGCGGCAACGGCAAGAGTATGGTCTGTTCCTTCCGTTACTTTCGCCGAAGTCACTGCTTCATTATCGAAAGTTACCGTTCCGCCTTCGTTTTTGGTGACAGTCACATCAAATTTGTCTTTTACTTTAAACTCAACATTCGCGGAGCACAGAACATCGCCCTTTTTGTTGCCGTCCGCATATTTCATGGAAGCGGTAAAGGTATAGCTGCCCGCTTTTTTGAATGTAGCTCTGAATCTGCTTGTGGCTTCCGCCATCGGGAAACCGCTTGAAGGACCGAAGTCACCGGAGAGAGTATACCACTGTCCGTTGCTTACTTCATAATATTCAAGTTTTTCAAGAGCGTCTGCATCGCTGAAATCGGAGGAGCCGACAACCATTACACCTGCGTCATCGTTTGGCTTGGTGGAAAAAGTAAATTCCATAGGCTCACCGACAACAAATTCCTTATCCGCGATATCGGTTGAAAGTTCCGCGGAAGTATGCTGTACGGTAATGGACTGCTCCTTACTGCAGACCTCAATATTGTCCGATACTTTATAAATGCTTATTTTGCAGGTAAAATTACCCGTTTTATTGAAAGTAACACGAAAACGGCTTGTTGCCCCGTCGGTCAGAGGATAACCTGTGGCAGGACCGAAGGTATTGCCGGGCAAAGTATACCATTGACCGTCTTTGGACTCAAGATACTCTATCTTTTCAACGGCGGAACTGTCACTGAATGAATAGCTGCCGAGAACCATGGTGCCGACATCTTTATCGGCAACATTTGACTTGACATAGAATTCAGTCGCAACACCTGTGGTATAGGTTTTGCCGAGATCGGTAACTATTTCCGTTTTCTCGGATGCCAAAACAGTTAACGGCATTGTGCCGATAATCATAAGCACCGTCAAAAGAACAGCTATCACCCTATCCGAAAATCGTGTCTTTAGATTACTCATCTTTTTTCGCTCCTTGACTTCTGATGAATTTTTGTATTTCTTTGAGATATTTATAATTTTTTCCGTTAAAAAAACAGTGAAGATTAAAAGAAATAATAAAAACTATAATGACAGCCGTAAAAAAAGAATAGTTCAGATTAAATATAATCATGACTGCAGCCGTCAGAAGTGACACCGCGCACAATATATCAACAACACATGCCTCTTTACACGAGAAAAAAGTTATTAACCCCGGTTTTTGGTTTTTTAAAGTCCTGCTTCCGTTTTGTTCAAGTGTTTTTTCTATGTTCGAACAGCTTCTGTGCGCCGGAATAAAAAATATTATTTCTGCTATCAGACCGGCCCAAAACACCGCCGCCGAAACATATGCCAGCACTCTCGGAACACCTGCCGTGTCCAAATCCGAAAACGGTATAACGGCAAGAGAGACTGCCGACACAAAGCACGCACACAATGATGCCAGAAGATAAAATCTGTATTTTTTCAGAATGTTCATTTTTTTACCCGATTATATCATTGCTTCCGACAAAGCATATCTCATATTCAACGGTAACATTACCGGATGCCGGAAACTGTTCGAGAGTATCCCGGTCGGGAAACAGAGATCCCGTAATTCCGAATTCACTCTGCCCGGAAGTATTTTCGAGAACGCTTGTCTCGCCGGCTTCACTTGCAAGCACCGCTGTTTCATTTTCCAACATCACGGTTTCCGATGATGTATCTGCCGCATTCGTCCCCTTAAGCTGAGCCGTGCCGACAGACACCGTTACATCCTTATCCTTGCGTTTCGACGAACCGTGAGAAGATATTTTTTCTGTAATTTTTCCACGCTGCTGATTTACCGGGCTTGGTTTATACGCCTTATTTCCGGTTGTTTCATTCTGTTTTCTTATGTCTTCAATGGCCTTTTTGGCGGTTGAACCCGAGACCTCACCGAAAACCCTCGGAATATTAAGAACAAAGAACAGCACCACTGCAACAACAAGCATGACACCCGCTAAAGCAAAGGCAACAACCGAAAGAGTCTGCATTAATTCAACACTCATTTGTTATTCCTCCTCTTTGACGGTTCCGAAAGCAAGAGCAACCGTTTGTTTTACGTCGGGCAGCGATTCATTGACAGATTTCTTCATCTGTTCAATCAATGTGGTAGAATCGGATATTTCGTTTACGCATTTCTCGATATCCGTCAGAATTGCGTCAAGCTGTTCTTTTGTAACAGAATCTTTTTTAAATCCGGTAGCATACTGGCGAACCGCAGAGCAGGCAAGCGATGCTACGTCAAGACGCGTTTTGTCGGGCTGAGTTGAATTTGCGGCAATTGATGTCATTACATCACGCAAATCATCATAAAGCGTTTTGTACATTCCCTTGTCTTTGCCCTTGTCAACCTTTGACTGAATATCACGGTAAAAGCCTCCTATGCTTGAGTAAGCCTTTGCCGTACCTTTGTTTTCGTA
>CAVFUV010000108.1:0-7015 GCA_963625735.1 bacterium | reverse complement strand
GGGAAGGAATTATCAAAGTGGCAAATCTCAAACAAAAAGTCAATGACGGCATTTCCTATGTCAAAACAAGATGGAACACTCCCGCCGAGGGTGAAACCACTAACCTTAAGGAATTTATCTCGTATTGCTTCGGCACAATGGGCATATGCGGATTTACGTTTATCTGCGGCGAAACAATATCGTTTGCCTCGGGTTACTTCTGCGGCTCCATAATGGGCATAAAGCTTATCGACTTCACAATAGTAACGATAATCGCACTTATTGTCCGTTATGCGACACTCTACATTGAGGGTCTGTCAATGACCATATTCGAAAATATGGGTCATCTGCCGAAAGAAAAAGTAAAGAAGACGGCTATTGCGTATATAGTCTGCGCACTTGTGGGCATTGCCTGCTATTTCGTTCCGTCCGAGCCTTTTGAAGAGATAATCAAGGGTCTGCCCGGTATCGTAGCGAACATTCTTGTCTGCACCGGCTTCGGCGGTCTTGTAAACTGGTATCTCCGTGCAAAGCTCTGCCGCAAATACGGCAGATACAAGCCCTTCATGATGGCATACGGCGTGCCGATTACCATAATAACAATACTCATTACATTTGTCCCGACAACGCTTGAGTATTCATGGAAGATAGTTATCCTCCACTTCATGTTCACCTTAAGAGCACGTTTCCAGGCACTTTATTCCGACAAACCCACCGCAATAGTCGCTCTTATCTCCCCCAACATGGTCGAAAGACAGAAATACTATTCAATCGGCGGCATTTTCTTAGGCTTCATGCGTTCGATATTCAGAATAGTATTCCCGCTTATGATAGTATCAACGGGCGGCTATTTCAGCATAAAGAGCTACCGTGTGTTTATACCGATTCTTGCGGTCGCCTCAATGCTCTGCGGCTTTGCGTTCGCCAACGTCAAAGAGAGAGTTGCGGCAAACGAGGACGAAAACCACAAGGTCGAATTCAAGAAGAGCGCGAAATCGCTTCTCAAGAACAAATATTTCTGGATTGTCAATATAAGCTCCACTCTTGAGCTGTGGAAAGGTCTCGGCGACAGCGTCATAAACTATATTATTCTCTATCAGATGCGTTTTGAGAGAATAACCGGTATTCTTACCATTTTCGGCGTTACATCCGTTATAGGCAACGTCATAACACCGTGGCTTATAAAGAAGTACGAAAAGCGTACATGTATTCTTATAATGCGTGCGCTGTGGCTCGGTGTTACATGCTTCTATTTCATAGCGTTAAAGCACAGCAGTGTTGTAATATTCCTCGTTATAAGATTTGTTCTGTCCGCAATCACGGCGGCTTGCAACAATATCTCCGGCAACATGGCTGCCGATGTTCTTGACTATCATCAGTGGAAAACAGGCGAAAGAGCCGACAACATGCAGAATATTTTCCAGTGGTTCACAACTCCCGTGTCAACACTTTTGGGACTTATCTCCCCGGCACTGTTCGCAATGTACGGCTTTACATCCGACTGGGACGTTCTGTATGACTCGTCAATATTCAACAACGTTATGATAGTTCATATCATTCTGACAATTATAAGCCTTGTTGTTTCAACCGTGCCGTTCTTCTTCTATGACCTTACAAGAGAAAAGCACAAGAAATATGTCGCCGAAATAGCCGAGCGTGAAGCGGCTGAAAAAGGCGAAGCACCCGAGGCGGCACAGGAGGCGTAACACAATGAAAAAATTAAGCACTAAAATAATATCCGTTGTTCTTGCCGTTCTTACAGCCGCACTGCTGTTTTCATCATGTGCGTCAAAAACGGACGAAAAGCTCGAATATGAAATAACAGAGAACAACACAATAAAAATCACAGGCTACACCGATGTTTCAACACGTACCGAAATTACCGTTCCCGACGAAATAGACGGTATACCCGTAACCGAAATTGCGGATTACAGCCTGTTCAACGCCGATTCACTGCAGAAAATCACAATCGGCAAGAATGTCGAAACAATAGGCACGTGGGCTCTTACAAACAATCAGAGACTTAAAGAGTTCGCGGTAGTCGACGGCAACGAATATTTCACTGCGGTTGACGGCATACTCTTTTCGAAGGATATGAAAACCCTTGTGGCGTATCCCCCGGCGAGAAACATAGAGTTTAACTCTCTTACCGGTGAGAGCCTCAACAGCACAACATACGAAATCCCGGACGGAGTCGAGGTCATAAGAAGCAAGGCTTTCTATAAATGCTCCAACATTACCGAGATAAAAATCCCCGATTCCGTAACAAGAATTGAAGAAAAATCATTCTTTAAGGTATCCGCTCTCGAGAGTCTTACACTTTCGAAAAATCTTGAATATATCGGCAAGGACGCTTTCACGGGTCTTGAAAAAGTACCCGAGGTTACAATCCCCGCCGGTGTTACGGAGATAGGCGAATACGCATTCTATAACTGCACGTCAATGCTCAAAATCACCGTTGAGAACGAGCTGAGCCTCGAAAACGCCGGCAAAAAATGGTACCCGACCGATAACGGATCGGACCTTGACGGGCTGATGGTTAATGGGGAGAAATACCCGAAATAATGCGGGGAAGTGGCCGGTGGTCAAGTATCCAGTATCCAGTGGCCAGTGGCCAGTGTCGCTACGCCAAAAATCATCCGGTGAATGATTTTTATCGTAGCGACTAATGAGGACCGGCGGCAGCGGTCCGACAGCCGATAAATTTAGGAAGACACAACGTGCCTTGATTTGTATAAGTTCTGCGAAATATAAAACCGACCGAAAAAAGTTCAGTTTTCAAATTTGCGAAGCTATATAAATCAAGTCCGTAGGACTTCCGACACTGGATACTGGATACTGACCACTGAATACCGGATACTAAACTCATTTCCACGCAAAGAGGCACACTATGAAAACATTTTTCCTGTTTGATAAAAAATCCAGGGGTGACGGTTATCTGCCCAACAACGTAGTCTTTACGTATGCGGCAAGTATGGCAGGGCAGAACCTGACATATTTCTATATAACCAACTGGCTCAAATATTTCTTTATAAACGTGCTTAAGGTTGACGAGCTGCGAATAAGCAGTGTGTTTTCCGCAAGCTACATCTGGGACGCGGTAAACGATCCTCTTGTCGGCGCGTACATTGACAAACGAAAGTATAAGCCGTACAGAAAGCTGCGTCCGTTCCTGCTCTATACTCCGCCCGTTATAGGCATTCTGTCGGTGCTGATGTTCATTAACACCGGCAATATGAGCGAAACCGGCAAGCTCGTCTATCTTGTACTCATCTATTTCCTGTGGGATTTCTTCTACACATTCCAGGATGTCGGGCTGTGGGGCATGGTCGCTCTGTCATCTCCCCATTCGGATGAACGAGGCAGAGTTTCACAGTGGGTATCAATCGGAGCGGGTGCCGGCAGTGCAATAGTCGGCGTGTTCCAGCAGCTTCGAACCATGATGACGGGTGCGGGACTTAAGGACGTGCAGATATTCTTCATTTTTGCCGTCGTGTTCGGTCTGTGCGGTGAGCTTATCTCGATGAACGCATACAGAGTGCCCGAGTGCGTAGCCGCCGATGACAAGAAGGAAGAAAGCTTTTTGCAGTCGATAGCCGTTTTAAGGCACAACCCCAAGCTCCTTTTAATCTGCCTCGCGAGATTTGCACAGGCATTCTCACCCAAGGTTCAGAACGCCTATTTCTTCGAAAACTGCACGGGCTACAAGGTCGGCAATGTTGAAATATCCGGTCAGTCATCCGAATTCCTGTACGGACTTCTGGGCGGCATTCCCGGAACATTCGCAACCTTCTTCGCGACAAAAATAGCCGACAAAATAGGCGGCATGAAGCGTGTGCTTGTTGTGTCACAGGTAACCGCAATTGTCATCAGAGCCGCAACATATTTTGTGGGATACAACACATTCGCGAAGTTCATTATAATGACATTGCTTATATCTCTCGTAAACCTCCCCGGTTCGCTTATGGACATAGCGCACCGCTCACTTATAACGGACTCCATTGACGAAACCGAGCTTAAAACAGGACTTCGCACCGAGGGCATTTCATTCTCGATGCAGAACTTCACATCCAAAATGCAGAACAGCGCGACAACGATGATTGAGGGCATTCTGCTTAAAAAGCTGGGCTACAACAAAGAAGCGAAGGCGGCAGGGCTTCCGCAGAGCGAGCATTTCATAAAATGGCAGTGGCCGATGTTCGTTTTAGGTCCCGCAGTCGGCAGTGTCTTTTATCTGATTATTATCCTCTTCATAAAAGACGACAAGCAGACCAAACTCGAAACCGAACGCAAGCTCAAGGCCATGCGTGAGGAACGCGCAAAAACACAGGCATAATTTTCGGTAAACATAAAAGCAAGGCAGACCGTATAACGACTGCCTTGCTTTTTTCACTTTACATTATGACATAAGTGCATTGTAAAATTAGCAATTAGCAATGTCGGAAGTCCTACGGACTTGATTTATATAGCTTCGCAAAAGAAAAACACCACTCTTCAAACTCCACACTCCACACTCACAGCACTCTTTATTTATTCGCTCGCAAGAAGCCTGCTTATATTCGGCCTGTAAATCATGTCCTCCGGCTCATGCTTTTTTATGAACATAAGCATATATATCGGAGTGTATACTATTTTGCCGTCTGTCGACAGGTTTGCCGTACTGAAAACGTACGCTTTGTTTATGTTATACTCACTGTTTGACAGTATATTGTTAAGTGCCGTGTGTACGGTATAATCCTTGCCTGATTTTATTTCCATCGGAACAACCTCGCCGTTTATTTCCGTCAGAAAATCGACTTCGCCCTGCTTTTTGTTATTGAAATAGTAAAGCGGAAATCCGTGTGCCGTAAGCTCCTGTGCGGCGGCGTTTTCGTATACCGAACCGAAATTGACCGAAAGCTCTCCGCTTAAGATCTTTACCTGCAGGTCATTCATATACATTGAAGCCAGAAGCCCCACATCCGACATAAACAGCTTGAAAAGATTTTTTGTCTTTGACAATGCAAGAGGGGAGCGAGGCTCATCTACACAATAGGTCGGAAGTGCCACACCGGCATCCTTAAGCCACAGAAAGCTGTTTTCGTATCGGCTGAATTTGAAATTGTCATTCAGCTTTTTCATTATGAAACGCTTGTTTTTGGCGTTCAGTTCACTCGGTATAAGATCAAATATCTCTTCTATATACAGCTTGTTTTCGGGGTCGTATTTGCTTATATCACGCTTATACGCCTGCACTATTGAATTTTGCTCTCTGATAACATCTGCAAGATTATTTGTTGCAAGATATCTGTTGACAACCGCAGGCATTCCGCCGACAACAAGATAGAGCTTGAACAGCTCAAGCATCTGCGAATGTATTGTTTCGTTGACGGGGGATTTGTCTTCAAAGCATTCCCGAAGATTTTCGATAATACTTTCGGATACACCGTTTGCGATACAGAATTCCTCAAAATCAAGAGGATACATATCAAGATAATCCATATAGCCCACGGGGACGCTTTTTATGTCTCTTAAATCCACGCCGAGAAGCGAACCGCTCAGAATAAATTTATATCTGCCGTCTTCAACAAGAAATTTAATCGCCGTGACAATTTCTTTGCACTCCTGCACTTCATCAAGAAAAATAAGCGTCTGATTTGGAACAAGCTCCGTTTTTGCGATTGCGGACAGGCTGAAAAGCAGACTTTTTGTGTCTGTGGCGTTTTCAAATGCCGAGACAGCCGTCTTGTTTTCGAGAAAGTTTATTTCGACAAAAGACTTATAATGCAGTTTGCCAAGCTCCCGTATTAAAAAAGTCTTTCCGACCTGCCTTGCACCGGATATAAGCAGAGCTTTTTTATCTGTTGAATTTAAGAAACCGATAATATCTTTTTCGGCTTTTCTTTTAAGCATATAAATGCACCTCAATGCTATTCTATCACCCGTAAAATTACTTTGCAATATGTTTGTCCGTTTTTCCATAAGAAAAACAGGGTATTCTGTCCGCTTTTCCATAAGAAAACAGGGGCGTTTTGTCCGCTTTTCCAAAACAGCGTAAAAATGCCAAAACCGAAATTTGAAATACAATCGCACAAAAATGGGGTTGTATTTCAAAAAAATACGATTTCCTGAAATACAGAGGAGTGCATATTTCAAAAAATCTTGATTTTCTGAAATATAAAGTGTAAAATAACAGTGTATATTTCAAAAAACAGGGGAGTGAAGCTTATGAAAAACCGAGCCGGCGATTATACGGTCAATCTTTCGGGCGAAATGCGGTATAAATCATTTAATCCCGCGCCATTGCCGCCGGTGCCTCCTATTGAAATTGACACTGAGATGCAGACGCTTCTGACTGATGCCGCCGAAAAAACCGCCGCACTGCAGGCCGTGTCGTCAAGAATACCGAATGTCGAGCTGTTTGTGTCAATGTATGTCCGCAAGGAAGCGTTGCTGTCTTCTCAGATTGAGGGCACGCAGTGTACGCTTGATGATATACTTGACCCGTCTGTCAGCGAGAACGCAAACGTCGATGTTTCGGACGTCATAAACTATGTGTCGGCATATCAATTCGCTTTGGACAGAATGAAAACACTGCCGCTGTGCTGTCGGCTTCTTAAAGAAATTCATTCCGTACTGCTTTCGGGTGTCAGGGGCGGTGAGAAGACCCCGGGTGAATTTCGCTCTTCTCAGAATTGGATAGGCGGCTACGGCAGTACCATAAAAAACGCCGGGTATGTTCCTCCGAATCCCGAGGATATGCAAAACGCTCTGACCGCTCTTGAAAAATATCTTAATGAAGAAAGTGACCTTCATCCGCTTATCCGTGCCGCACTTATTCATTATCAGTTTGAGACAATTCATCCGTTTTTAGACGGCAACGGCAGGGTCGGCAGACTGCTTGTTGTATTGTATCTTATCGACAGGGGTGTTATTTCCTCTCCGGTGCTGTATATTTCCGGATTTCTGAAACAGAACCGAGTGGAATACTATGACCGGCTTACTCATGTAAGAAACTCCGGCGACTATGAACAGTGGATAAAATTCTTTTTGCGTG
>CAVFUV010000107.1:0-7117 GCA_963625735.1 bacterium | reverse complement strand
GCCGTCATCAGGGATAAACAACACCTCATGCACCGAGGAAGGGAGAATGAAGAAGTTGCTGCCGAATTCCTTTGCTGCCTGGTCCATAAAATCCGGATAGAAGGCAGCGGCAGCCCCGTGAAAGCCCTCTTCATTGGTAACCACATACAGCTTCGGTCCGGGCATATCCTCCGGAAGCATCTCAGGCGGCACACCCAGCATATTGGTCAGCACCTCTGCCATGGTCTTCATGCTGGCCGGACGAACCCTCTCGGAGCTTGCCAGAGCATCTGCATGAAGCTGCTCCCTGGTGATGCCCATGCGGTTCATCAGGTCATTGGTAACCAGCACAGTCAACGCACCATTGGAAAGGTGCTCCAGCTGCATGCGGTAGACCATGGAGATATCCTCCATATCCGTATGAGGGACCTTTGAGAGCATTTCTGCATTGACCCTGGTGCCAACCACATCCACGAACAGCAGATTCTTTGCCGCTTCATAGGAGCTAAGCTCCGAAACATTGAAGCGAGGCATGCTGGCAAGGCGTTCTTTGGCCTGATTCACAGCACTGCTGATCACAGCCTCGCAGCTTTCGCCGCGCTGCAGATAAGCATAGAGCTGGTTGAGATTCAGATTCATGCCGATGTTGCTGCCTGCCGGGGTCAGGGTAATGGCTGTGTAGGATTCCTCCTGCAGCTTTTCCACCTGATTGATGCGAACCTCGATGCCGGGTGAGGCATCCTCCAGCGCCGCTCGGATGTCCTGTTCAGCCTTTTCGGTGAATTCCTTGAAATCCATCATTGCGTATCCTCCTTGTAGATAGATAATTTCTGCGCCCGCTTTTGAACGCAAAAAAGCCCATCCACATACCGCCCGTGAAGGGCAGATACATGAATGGGCTATGTACCATCTAACAAAGACCTATATTGCAATTGACTGTCGGAGAAGTGTGAGAGATTAGCGATTTGGGCCTTCTCGCCTTAGGCGATTCCGCTAAGAAATCCGACGATTTCTTAGAAAAAAGAGGCCTGTCGCTATTTTCGGTTCCTTCGGCTTCTCCATGCTTCGTACCGATGGATGTCGATGCTTGTCAATCTATACCGACACAGATCGATACACAGCAGGATTGCAGCAGAAGTCCTCCTTAGAAGCTCACCGGAGCTTTTCACCGGGAAAATCCCTCAAAAATCGAATCTTAGAAAATCGGCACCTCGGATTAGCGAACCGGCTAAAAATCCGAATCGCGCTTAGCAGCGGAAGGGCGGCAGATACAAAAAACGGCAGAGGCTTGACAAAGCAAACCGCTGCCGAGAATTTGTGGCGTCCCTGGGCGGATTCGAACCGCCGGCCTTTCGCTTAGGAGGCGAACGCTCTATCCTGCTGAGCTACGGAGACCTGTATTTGAACGGATTAGATTTTACCAAAAAATACGGTGCTTGTCAACGAAAAATTAATCTCTTTACAAAAACCGCAGAGCCGACCGGGGTGCCGACACTGCGGTTTTGTTTGCGGGAATTAAATTTTATTCGAACAATACGACCTGATTTTTCTCTGCTGACTCAAATACGGCTTCCATGAGCTTCATAAGTCTTCGCTGCTGATCGTGGGTGATGAGCGGCTTGGCGCCGTTTCTGATTACATCATAAATGTTATCATAATAATCTGTCCACTTTACTCGGATTTCCTCAAGCGGGAACTCCTTGATTGTCTCATTCGTGCGGGGAGCCATTGTCTTTGTTATGCCGGCGCCTGCCTGAATGGGCACTGCGTCAATCTTTTCCCAGTCTTTAATCTTGACCATTTTGCCTTCAAGCTCCCAGTTCTTTATGAGAGCAGTGCCGTTTTCACCGGAGAGATACCAGCGGGGCGGCTCGATGAAGTCGTTTGTGAATACTTCAACAAGGCACTCGGGGCCGTCTTCAAACCTGAGAATTGCTCTGAAGCCGTCGTCAACCTCAACGTTTGTAACGTGTGTAAGTGTGGCGTAAACGGAAACAAGACGCTTGTCGGGGAACATATACAGAATCTGATCGAGAAGATGTACGCCCCAGTCGAGAACCATGCCGCCGCCGTGCTCCTTGGCGCTTCTCCAGTCGCCCGGGATGCCTCTTGAACCGTAAACTCTTGAATCTATCTGATGAATTTTGCCGAGCATATTCTTGTCATAGACATTTTTTGCCGTGGCAAAGTCATTGTCCCAACGTCTGTTCTGATGAACTGTAAACAGCTTGCCCGACTTATTTGCCGCCGCGATCATCTCTTCAAGGTCGGCGGAGCAAAGTGTAACGGGCTTTTCGGAAATAACATTCTTGCCGGCTTCAAGTGCCTTTATGACAATATCCTTGTGGCAGTCGTTATATGCGGCACATGTGATAAGCTCAACTCTGTCATCCGCCAGAACGTCCTCATATGTGGCATATGCGTGAATGCCTCTCTCTTCCGCTTTCTGCCGTCTGCATTCTTTTATATCATAAATGCCGAGCAGGTCGAATTTTTCCATCTCGCGAAGTCTGTCGGTATGATAGCCGCCCATGCCGCCGTACCCGACAACAACTGTTCTTACTTTATCCATAAAATCACCTCTGATTTTTATTTGCGGTGATATATTACAACAAAAAAAATCGTATTTCAATAGTGATTTTGATAATTTTTCATAAAATTTTATTAAACAAATTCCGTTCCGTGAAAATGTTGTACTTTAAATGACGCATGCTTTATGTTAAAATACCCGTATAAACGCAAACGGAGAAAAATTTATGCTTACATTTCTGACGGGAACGAATATCTATAAAAAACGAGAACAGATTGAACGGCGGATTTTATCGCTTGTCGACAGCGGCAAACGGGCGGTGCTTATTGTGCCTCAGCAGTCGGCTTCCGATCGTGACAGGGATTTTCTGCTTAAATACGGTGAGCATGATTCCGATATACTGGCAATTGAGGGTCTTGAACGCTTTGTCGCGCGGATGCTTGAGGACAACGGACTGTCAACAAAGCCGTATGTTGAAAAGGCGGCAAGAAATGTTCTTATGAGCCTTGCGGTTGAAAGTCTGTCGGAGTCTCTCGATATCTATAAACGCCACGCGTCAAGAAAGAACAATATCGATATTCTGCTGTCCGCATATGACGAATTAAAGCAGGCCGGAGCGACACCCGAAATGCTGAAGACCACAGGCACGGGGAGCACGGGAAGAAAGGCCAAGGAGCTGTCTCTCATTTTTGCGGCGTTTGAGGCTCTTGTAAACGAACGCTTCAGCGATTCATCCGACAATATAAAAAAGCTTCTTGATTTTCTGAAAACAAACCGCTGTTTTGAAGACTGTGTTTTCTTCTTTGATGATTTCAGAGGACTTACACACGAGCAGACAAAGCTTGTATCGGCAATAGCGAAGGACGCAAAGGACGTATATTTCTCGGTCTGTGCCGACAGTCTGACCGATGACGGAAACGAGGCATTTGTTCACTCAAGACGCAATGCCGAGGCGATAAGAAAGTGTGTGACGGCAGACGGCGTGCGTGTTTTTGAAGAAAAGATTTCATCCGACACTCTTAACGAAACGGCTGTTGATTTTCTGCGTGATACCATGTTTTCGCAGGAGGATATCGCCTTTGACGGCAGCGGTGACGATATAACCGTATATACGGCATCGGATGTCTATGATGAATGTTCATTCGTCGCCGCAAACATAAAAAAACTTATCGAGAGCGGCAAATACCGCTGTCGTGATATCGGCGTATATGAGCGAAGCGGAAATTACACCAAAAAGCTTTCGGTTGAGCTTAAAAACTGCGGCATACCGGTGTCTGAGGATGAGAGGCGGCCGCTCTCCGAATATCCGCTTGTGAGAATGATTCTGTTCGCGGGTGAAATCGCGGCTTACGGCTTTAACACACAGCGTGTTCTGTCGTACATAAAAACCGGCATTACGGGCATAGATGATGACGAGTGCGATACGCTCGAAAACTATGTCACAATGTGGAGTATAGACGGCAAAGCGTGGGAGAATGAATTTACCGCCAACCCCGACGGCTACGGCATATCATTTGACGAAGAGCAAAAAGAAAGGCTTAACGCAATAAACGACATAAGAAAAAGAGCTGTTGAACCGCTGTCGGCAATGAGGTCTGCTTTGACAAACGGTGACGCGAGAAGCTGCTGTACAGCCGTATATTCTCTTATTACATCAACCGGAGCAAAGGGCGAATATCTTAAGCTCGCAGTTGACCTTAACGAGCACGGAGCGGAAAAAGAAGCGCTGTGCTGTATAAGAGTATGGGACGAAGTGATGAACGCACTCGATGTTCTCTATAAGGCAATCGACGAAAACATTGTCACAAAAACAAGATTCTATGAGATGCTTTCCCTTATTCTGAGTGAAGATTCTTTGGGCGATATTCCCTCGGGGCTTGACCGAATTATAATAGGCACTGCGGACAGAACCCGTTTTCTGTCGCCCAAGGTCATATTTGTAATGGGTCTGACACAGGGTGATTTTCCGATGAGCACCGACAGACAGTCGCTTTTTACCGCAAAAGAAAAGCGTGAGCTGATAGCCGCCGGAATACCGCTTGAAAGCATCCCCGAAAACATATATTTTGAAGAGAGACTTATTGCGTATAATGCCGTAGTGTCGGCAGAAGAAAAGGTGTATCTTACAAGTCCGCTTGTATCGACATCGGGCGAAAAGAAAGAAAAGTCCGAGGTTATAAACGAGGTTCTCAGGCGTATTCCCAATGCGAAACAGATTGAATTTAACGAGATAAAAAGAGAAGACAAAATTTACAGCCCTTCATCGGGTCTTGACGCTTACGCGCTGAATATTGACGAAAACAGCGAGTTTACGTGTTCCGTTTATGAGGCGCTTAAACATTTTCCGAATTTCGCAGGCAGAACCGAAGCCGTAAAATTTCTGAACAGAGGCATGCCCTATGAGTTTGCGGATAAAGCGATTGCGAAAAAGCTGTTCGGCGAAAAGCTGTATATTTCTCCGTCAAGGCTCGAAACATATTCAAAATGCCCGTTTATGTACTATTGCCGCTACGGCATGAAGGCGCAGAACACCGAGCCCGCTTCATTTGACGCGAGAATAAACGGTCTGCTTGTTCATAAGGTTTTTGAAGAGCTTCTCGGAACATATACAAAAGAAGAGCTGACACATCTTTCATACGAAGAAAGAAAACAGAAGATAGACGAAGCCGCTGACGAATACATAAAAGAAAATATGGGCAGCACACTGTCAACGGATATTCTGCGTCAGCTTGAAAGACAGAAACGTGTTCTGCTCGATATATTCAACAGGCTTATCGAGGAATTTACAAATTCCTCTTTTGAAGTATCCGATGTGGAGCTTGAGATAAAATATGACGGTGAGGTCGAACCGTATTCCGTAAAGGACGGCGATATTGCCGTTACACTTCACGGCACTGTTGACCGTGTGGATGTATTCAAAGACGGCGACATTTGCTATTTCAGAGTTATCGACTACAAGACAGGGCTTAAAAAGTTTAAGCTGAGCGATGTTTTTGACGGACTCAATATGCAGATGCTGGTTTATCTTGTGGCGATATGGGCAGGCAAAAAGGGCAAATATTCGGGATATCTCCCCGCGGGACTTCTGTATGTACCGGCACGCACAGGCGGAACTAATGTCGGACGGGAAGCCACAGCAGATGACATAAAACTGCAGAAGCTTAAAAACGGCACAATGAGCGGCATCATACTTAAAAATGAATCCGTCCTGAGAGGCATGGAGCGAGGCGGCGAAGGTATATTCATTCCGCAGAAGGCGACCGAAAAGGGACTTGTTGGCGACATGTACACAGTGGATGACATGGAGCGAATAAAGAAAAAGCTCGAAAAGGTCATACTGAGCGAAGCGAAAAATATTTCCGAGGGTGTAATTCCCATAAGCCCCGTAAATTCCGGTGATTATGAAGCCACATGCGACTACTGCTCATTTGCCGATGTGTGCAGACGTGAGTCGGACGGCAAATGCAGAAGCCCGCTTAATATGGCATTTGACAAAGTGATAAAAGAGCTGAAAGAAGACGAAGAAAGCGAGGGCGGCGAAAATGTCTGATGTAAAATGGACACCCGAACAGCAAAACGCTATAAACGCCGACAGCGGCACAATACTTGTATCGGCTGCCGCGGGGTCGGGCAAAACCGCCGTGCTGACCGAGAGAATAGTTCGGCTCCTGACACGTGAAGACAATCCCGTTCGACCGTCGGAACTTTTGGTTGTAACGTTTACCAATGCGGCGGCGGCAGAGATGCGTTCCCGTATATCCTCCAAAATCCTCAAAAAAATGAAAGAACCCGGTGCGGACAGAAAAATGTTTGCGGGTATTCTTTCACGCCTTGACGAAATGAACGTCTGCACAATGGACTCATTCTGCATAAAGCTTGTAAAGGAACGCTTTAACGAGTGCGGCATAATGCCCGATTTTACCATATTCGACGAGAGTGAAAGCGCAGTGCTCAAAAGAAAAATCGCCGCCGAAGCCGTTGATAAGATGTTTGACGAAAATCCCGAGAAGGCTAATTCTCTTTCAAAGCTTTTTCAGTACGGCAGAACGGATGACAAGCTTATAAGCGTCATTATGGATCTGTCAAGGTTTGCTTCTTCCGCTCCCGTGCCGAATGACTGGATTGACGGCGTTCTCAGGCACTTTACAGAGCAGTCCCCGAATGAAAGCATATGGGGCAAAATCATATGCGATGAAATTTATGCGGGGCTTACTCTTATGAATGATTTGGCCGCTCTGAACAAAAAGGCGGCAGCAGAGCATGAGGAGCTTGCCGGAAAGGCTGCTGAGTGCTGCGTTTATATGCATGCAATAACAAAAGAGGCGTGCGATAGGTTCAATACACTTTCGTGGGATGATAAAATCAGGCTTATCGACGAGTGTAATGATAAAATTACACATCTTCCGATGTTTTCCGTTGCAAGGAAATATAAAGATGCTCCCGTAAAGCTTGCGGCGGCTGAAAGACATAAATATATCAAGGACTTTTTCAAAAAAAATGTTTATGACCTGATGTGCTGTTCCGAAAGTGAGCATGCGGACGACATAAACCGCCTTCGCCCCGATGCCGAGCTGCTTATAGAAACCGTAAAGAAATATAATGATACTT
>CAVFUV010000106.1:0-7161 GCA_963625735.1 bacterium | reverse complement strand
TCGTAACTGTTAGTTTTTTACGAACTTTATTTGTCCAAAAAACTTGACAGGTTCACAGAATGTTGGAAGTCCTTCGGACTTGATTTATATAGCTTCGCAGACTTTCAGATTATTTCGCACCGATAAAACAAGTATTGGCGGAGCTGACTCCACTCTCCACACTCCACACTTTGCCGAGCTCCGAGATACAAAGCCCGACTGTTGCACCCCACTATGCATGTGTCGATTATATCATATTGCAACAAAAATTTCCACTCCAATTTATTATTTTCTTATTAAAATGTACCATATATTATTGTTTGACAACGGGGGTGATATGCAATATAATTAATTAAAATCGTTTTTTCGATAAAATTTGTTAATATAAGAGGTGTCGTATGGACGTAAGGAATTTAAGAACATTCTTAAAGGTATCGGAGCTTAACAATTTCACAAAGGCGGCGTCTGAGCTCGGTTATTCGCAGTCGGCGGTCACGGTGCAGATGCAGCAGCTTGAAAACGAACTGGGTCTGCCGCTTTTTGACAGAGTCGGCAAGAACATTAAGCTTACACAGTACGGACTGAATTTTGTTGATTACGCCACGGACGCCATTGAAGCTGTCGACCGTGCGGCAAACTTCGCAAGCGACCCCGACACTATGAAGGGCACTATCCGCTTCGGCATTGTCGACTCCATTCTTAACGCCTGCTTTACGGATATTCTGCCGGAATTCAACCGCCGTTATCCGCAGATAAGCGTAAGTCTTTATATCGGCTCGGCGCGTGAGATAGAGACAAAGATGCGTGCGAACGAGCTTGACCTGTGTTATATGCTTGACTACAAAGTCCCCCGCAAGGAGTGGGTGCGTGTAAGAGAAGAGATTGAGCCGATTATTTTCGTTACATCCCCCGGCAACCCGATAGCCAGGAAAAAGAATGTCAGGTTCCAGGAGCTGACACAGCAGAGGCTTATTCTTATGCCCGTAGGCGAGGGGTACAGATATCTGTTTGATGACGAGCTTGCGAAAAGAAATCTGTATGTAACGCCCGCCCTGGAGCTTGCGAACACCGAAACAATGATTAAGCTTGTCCGCCGTGCCGATTATGTCGCCATGCTCCCCGTTTTTCTTGTGCGTGAATATATAAGACAGGGGCTTATGGCACAGATTCAGGTTAAGGACTGCGATATGTATCAGTGGAGCCAGCTGGCGTATCTTAAGGGCAAGGCGATAACGCCCCAGCTGCAGAGATTTATTGATACTGCGAGTGAACTGCTGCCGCCCATTCATGTGCCTGAGGGCACATGAAGTCGCACTTTCAGTGCTATGAAGTCACCTTCGGCTATGAAGTCGCCTTCGGCTATGAACAATGAAATTTGGCATAGCGACTAATGAGAACCGGCGACAGCGGTCCGACAACCCAAAATCAAGAATCCGCTAAAGCGTTTTGGATTATAAAAGCTTCGCGAAAATTATAGCCGTCCGCTATTGTCGTTTTTTTTTTTTTGCGGAGCTATATAATTCAAGGCACGCAGTGCCTTCCGACACTGCTCCTTGCTCCTTGCTCCTTGCTCCTTGCTGACTTTTTATTGTTCATCGTGCACTATTTCAACACATTCCCCCGTTTCTGCTCTTGACTTGCCGATGATTTTCCTGTAATATTATTAAGATAATCGACAACGTGTTGTAAATAAAATATACTGTCGGCGAGAGAAGGATAAAAATGGAATCAGAAAAAGAAGACAGACGCTCCCTTTACAGCAAACGCATAATAAGAGAGAGTCTGTATGAGCTTATGAAAACAAAGCCGCTCAACAAAATCACGGTCAAGGAAATATGTGATTTAGCGGATGTAAACCGTTCAACATTCTATTGCTACTATATGGATATTTACGATTTGCATCAGCAGATTATAAAGGAATTTTTCGAGCATCAGAGAGAGATTATAAATTTCATCGTCGGCTTTCTCGCACAGAAAGAGGACATGACAGACCTGTCAATTGACGATTTTCGGGGAATCAGCTTTTATTATCTCAAAAAGGTTAAAGAAAACAAGGAGCTTTATAAGTTCATATTCAATCAGAACAGCACAAACTCAATACACCTGTCTTTCGGAAAGGTTTTCTTTCACACCATACTTAATGATATTCCGGGTGCGATGAACGAAGAGACACGAAAAGCCTTCCGCCGTTCGTTTACATTCGTAAGCGGCGGCACAACGGCAATAATTATGGACTGGCTCAAAAACGACTGCGCGGAGGACACCGCAAAGGTTGCGAAGTTCCTCGCGTACTACTATAACGGCGTATTAAACGGACAAAAATTTACAAGAAAATAACGCATTAAAAAAAACGGGACTTCTCCCGTTTTTTTCTGTATTCGGTGGCCGGGGACCGGGGATAAGTAGGGGTTAGTGCAATAAACAAAAAAACGGCATAGTGTGGAGAGTGGAGTGTGGAGAGTGGAGTTTTCCCCCTGCGAAGCTTTATAATCCAAGTCCGCAGGACTTCCGACATTCTTAATTCTTAATTCTTAATTCTTAATTATCTGCCTATCTTCCGCCTTTCTTTTTCTTTTAAGAATGCCAAATGCCACTCCGCATATCACCGCCGACACAAGGCTTCCCATTGCCGTTGCAAGTCCCATCGGCAGCAAGGTATCGGGGAATTTTACGGACATCAGATACACGCCGGGAATACGCACAAGTGCGATTGCGGAAATGTTGTGAATAAACGAAATATACGACTTGTTGCACGCGCAGAAATATCCGCTGAAGCTGAAGTGAATACCTGCGAAAATGACATCGAAAACATACCCCTTGAGGTACTGCTCCCCTGCCGCGACAACCGCCGTATCCTTCTGAAAAAGCCCGACGGTAAAGCCCGCCGCAAACTGCATTATAACAGCCACGACCACACCGAATCCGACAGCCGCAAACAGCGCGTAACGAAGAGTTCTGTCTGCTCTGTCCTGCTTGCCCGCGCCTATATTCTGAGCGCACAGAGCCGACACCGCGGAGAGCAGGGACGAAGGCACCAGGAACAAAAAACTGATAATTTTTTCTACTATGCCGACAGCCGCCGCATCGGTCAGGCCACGTTTGTTGGCAATGATTGTTATGATTATGAAAGCGACCTGAATAAGTCCGTCCTGAAGCGCGATGGGGACACCGGTTCTGAGCAGCTCCGACATAACGCTTTTCTGTGGACGCAGATCCGATTTTGAGGGGATTATCTCCCTCTTTTTCTTTATGACAGCGACAACGGAAATTATAACCGACAGCGCCTGTGACAGCGTTGTGCCGAGTGCCGCACCTGCCGCGCCCATATCCATGGCACCGATAAAGACATAGTCCAGAATTATATTGGCGACACATGCGACCGCTATAAAATACATAGGGCTTTTGCTATCGCCGAGGCCTCTGAAAACGGATGCTATAATATTATATGCCGTGATAAACGGAATGCCCGCAAAGCAGATTATAAGATAAATTCTCGCGCCCGCAACGGCTTCATCGGGTGTGCTCATAACCGACACAATGGGGTTTACGAGGAGCAAAAGCAGAGCCGTACCGACAACCGAGAGTGCAAGAAACAGTGTCAGAGTATTGCCAATTGCGGTTTTTGCTCTCTTTTTGTCACCCGCACCGACTGCGTGGCCTATGCCGACGGTTGTGCCCATTGCAAGACCGACAATCATAACCGTTATCATGTGCATGACCTGCGAACCGATTGATACTGAGGTTGTGGCGTCCGCACCGTCAAACTGCCCTATGATAAACAGATCCGCCATGCCATAGAGCGTCTGCAGAAAATACGATAAGAGATAGGGAGCGGTAAAATACAGAAGATTTTTTGATATGCTTCCTCTTGTAAGATCATTTGTCACAGCGGATACTCCTCACTTTTACAGTAGATTTTAACAAATTATCATATCGTTTATTATACATCATCACCATCACTCTAAATCAAGTGTAAAATTATACAAATAAAATTTGTTGAAAACATAAAATTTTTATCCGCACCGCAACACCGGCGGTTGTTAAGGAATTTGCTATTGTTTGCAACGCGAAAAAAAGCTATAATAAAAGTCACCAAGGAGCAAGGAGCAGTGAGAACAATGCATAATGCAGAATGCAGAATGTTGAATGCAGAATGAAGGAAAACGCTGAAGCGTTTTGGATTATACAGCTTCGCAAAAAATTACAGCTGTCCGCTACTGTCGTTTTTTTATTTCTGCGAAGCCTTATAATCCAAGGCACGCAGTGCCTTCCGACATTGTTAATTATTAATTGTTAATTGTTAATTGTTAGACGTACATTTTTTTTGGGAGAATAAGCATGTATATAAAGAAATTCGCGGCTCTCATCCTCGCCGCCCTGATGGGCACGGGTCTTGTTTCCTGTGCCGATAAAACGGACACAAAAACCGAAGGCTCGTCCCCTGCCGCCGCGGCGGCAGATGCGGAGGAAAGCACCGAAAAGACGACCGAGGTTGCGAGCATTCTGAAAAATTCCGTCGATCTGGTCCGTGTGTTTTCGTACAGCGGAAAATTTGTCGAGGACGGCTCGGATGACAGAAAATCGAATATTTTGGCGGCGGAGATAACAAACACAGGCGAGGAATACATCCGGCTTCTTGAGTTTGAAATATCGGACGGCACAGACACATATTCATTTTCCGCAACCACTCTTTTTCCGGGGGACAGTGTTACTGTGCTCGAGAAAAACGGAAAAGAAATGCCGGAAGGCTTCACTGTCAGAAGCGTAAAGGCGACAAGAGCGGTTGATTTCGAAAAACAGCCGTCACTTAACAACGCAATAATCAGGCTCGAAGAAAAAAGCGGCCGGATAACCGTTACAAATATTTCCACGCATGACATTTCGGATGTCTGTGTCTACTATAAAGCGAAGAGCAACAACGAATATCTCGGCGGAATTACATACCGTGTGAATGTCGGAACACTTAAGCCGAACGAAGCGAACACCGTTGAAATAAGCGGCTATTCGACCGACAACTACGAGATAAAATTCACTTCATACGAAAATACGGAGGCGACGACACAATGATCATAGCCGCGATTTTATCCGCCGGCAAGGGCACAAGACTCGGCGCGGATCTGCCAAAACAGTTTCTGTCCGTCGGTGATATGCCGATAATAATACGCTCTGTAAAGGCGTTTCTCGACTGCGGCAAAATCGACTTCTGCGTTGTGGCATCGGGTAAGGACTATAAAGAATACACCGAGGAGCTTCTCGGAAAATATTTTCCGAATGACAAAAGGCTCAGGGTCATAACGGGCGGCGAGAGCAGAGGCGACACGCTTTTCAGGATAGTCGAGTACATAAAAAGCACATTTACGCTTGACGACTGCATTCTGCTGACACATGACGCGGTTCGCCCGTTTGTTACAAAAAGAATTATCGAAGAGAATATTTCCTGCTGCGAAAAATACGGTGCCGTGAACACCTGCGTAAAGGCGGTTGACACCGTCCTGCACAGCTCGGACGGCAGATTTTTAGACGGCGCGTTAGACAGAAGCACCCTGTGGAACGCACAGACTCCGCAGACCTTCGACGCAAAGAAGCTGTATGACTTAATCTGCGGCATGGACAGAGAAAAATTTCTGTCACTGACCGACGGCGCGTCCGTTTTTCTGACTTCACATGAACCCGTGTACATAGTCGAGGGCGAACCGTTCAACATAAAAATCACATACAGGGACGACCTTAAACGGGCTGAAACCATATTATCGGACAATATCAATCTGTAATTTCGGAGGAGAAAAATTTGAATTTGCTTACAGTTGCCGTAACGGCGAACAATGACAGAAACGACCTGAAATACACTCTCGACAGCCTTGTGGCACAGACAAGCGAGGATTTTGACGTTATAATCGTGTTAAACGGCGAAAATGAGGAGACAGAAGCTCTCGCAGAGGAATTTGTCGACAAATACGACGGCTTTACTGTTTTGCCGCACAAAAGGGCGATTATTCCCGTTTGCAGAAATTTTGCCGCCGACAATGCCAAGACGGAGTATCTTATGTTTATGGACGAGGGCGATTATCTGTCACCCGAAAGTGTGGAAAAACTGCTTGAAGTCATGAACAAGTCAAAGCCCGACATTATAACAACACGCTATTATATCTCGGGCGAGGGCGAGCCCGTGTATGAGCACTGGAATGACCTTCTGGCGACCGTGCCGAATATAGACAGGTTTGACAGAGCGCTTTTGCAGTCGTTTATGACCGAAGGCAGGGTTTATAAAAAGAAGTTTTTTGACCTCTACCCCGTCGGCTTCCCCGAAAATCCCGTTTTTTATACGGCGGAATTTACGGCGAAGTGCGTTTTTGATTACGGCGCGAGTGTGTCGGGCTGTGCCGGCGCAATATATGACAGGCGAAAAGGAATTTACCGCTGCGGCTTTGACGAACAGGGTGAACCGAATGAGCAGAACCTTAACACACTTATAAATTTCATAAGCAAATGTCTTGACGCGGTGAAGGCGATTACAAAAGAGACAACGGGAGCGTTTGACGGCGACGAATACGCCTATCAGGAGATGCTCTTTATCGGCTTTACGCTTATAACCGACTGCTTTTACAGATATTTCTGGTACATTACGGATGACATGCTTGTGACAATCCGCAAAAATCTTGAGCTTCTGTCGAATGCCATGACTGAGAAAAGAAAAGCGAGCGTGTCCGAGGAATTTGCGGATATACGCTTCCCCGCCATGTATATGTCGCATACGGATGCGGCGAGAATGCCGTATTTCAGCCTTATAGCGGACTTCAAAGACGACGAAAACACAACTCTTTTTATGCGGTCGCTGTATATTTCGCGTTTTCCGTTCTTTGAGATATTCTTAAAAGAGAACACAAGGGAGTTTGTGCCCGAAAATCTGAGAACTGCCGAAAATATGCACTTTTGCCCCGACAATACATTTTTTGCGGACGCGAGAACGGGTGCCGCCGGTGTGCAGATAAGCGTAAAGGACAATTCTCCGCTTGACACACGCACCCTCTCGGAGCTTGCCACGGCAAAAATCCCGAGAGGACTTATGCAGTATATGTTCGGCGTAAAACGCAAGAAGTATGCGACGAAGACATACTTAAAATCGAAGGGGTTTAATATTCGATAGAAAAAAGGGATCGGGGGTCAGGGGTCAGGGGTCAGGGG